>CAXIDO010000151.1:0-5793 GCA_964022745.1 uncultured Methyloligella sp.
TTAGACCCCCAGGCAATAATATAAGATGAGTTGTACCAATCAGCACTTTCAGGAACATCCGTTTGCTCACCCCATACTTGAGGAGAGCTGGGCGGTAGGTCACAATACCAATCGTAAAAGCTCATACATGTGCCACCGATTAATGATAAATACCGGCTGCCTGCAGCATATGAAATCATAGACATCGCAGGAATTGGAGAGAAACCAATAATACGATCCGGACCATATGTTTTGGCTGTATAAACATTTGAAGCAGCGATAATCTCGTTGGCTTCTTCCCAACTGCTTCTAACCATGCCACCAAGGCCGCGAGCTTGCTTATACTCAGTGGTTAATTCCGTATCACTCATTAGAGAAGCCCAGGCATCAACAGGGTCTTTATGAATAAGTTTTGTGGCCCGCCAACTTCTTAAAAGTTTTGAGCGGATCATTGGGTATTTTAATCGCGCCGAGCTGTAGAGATACCAACTAAAACTTGCTCCTCTCGCGCAACCACGTGGTTCGTGATTGGGTAAGTCAGGCCTTGTGCGAGGGTAATCAGTTTGCTGAGTTTCCCAGGTAACAAGACCGCTTTTAACATAGATTTTCCAACTACATGACCCGGTGCAATTCACACCGTGTGTTGAACGTACCACTTTGTCATGGGACCAACGATTTCTGTAAGCACGTTCCCATTCGCGGTTTTCATCCGTTGTAACACCATGACCTTCAGAGAAGGTTTCAGGTGCCTTATGAGTAAAGAAAGTCAATTTATCTAATATATGGCTCATGATATTTCTCTCAGTTTATGGGTTTTGTACATATGCGTTTCTGCGAAGGTAGAACCACCAATTGATGATGATGCAAATGGTGTAAAAGGCTGCAAATCCGTAAAGGGCATATTCAGGAGTTGCGGCTTTGATATTTTCACCAAGAACTTTAGGGATATAGAAAGCACCGTATGCTGCGATAGCAGATGTCCAGCCAAGTACGGGGCCGGCTTGTTCCTTATCAAAAACCATCGCAATGGTTCTGAACGTTGAGCCGTTGCCAATACCTGTGGCTGCAAACAAGATTAGAAATAAGATTAGGAACGGCCAGAAAAATTGTTCTGGGGTTGCTGAGGCATAGGCTTGCTTCATATAGTAAGCAACACCCAAAGCACTTGCGACCATAATCACAGAGATGATTTGTGTGACTTTAGCACCGCCAATTTTATCCGCAATCATGCCACCAATGGGCCGAATGAGTGCGCCAATGAAAGGCCCCATCCAAGCATACATTAGCGCAGAAGGACCGTTTGGGTTAGCAGTGTCGTGAGTTAAAACACCGTCTACCATCAAATGTTGAAAGCCGAAAATAACTTTAATTGAAAGAGCAAGGGCTGCCGAGTAGCCAATGAAGGACCCAAAGGTCATGGTGTAAATAACCGTCATGGCCCAGGTGTGTTTATTATTGAAGATCTTATACTGGCGTGCGAGGCCATCTTTGTAATCTTTGCCAAGAGGTAGGAATTTAAGCGCAAATACTGTTGTTGCCACAACAAGAGGTAGAATGATCAATTTATCAATATTAAGCCCTGAACCATTCGCACTTGTTGGAAGCATTAGATACAAACCAAGAGCCGCGATGGAAAGCCCGAGGACTAACATAATGATGATTTTGAAAAATGCATTTAATGTGCCGCCGATGTTAGGGGATACATGTTCATCAATGATGTTGTTCATCCCCATCCAGGAAGCAATGGAAAGTGGAATTAAGAAACATAACCAAATGTACCCGGCATTTTGAATAAAGGTTTCGGTTCCTACCGGAATTTTACCTATTAAAGTGCCGCTCGTATTTTTGAGGAGCATTGCGTCCCCAGCAAACAGTGCTGTTGTCATGACTAGCGGTACTAAAACTTGCATGGTGGTGACGCCAAAATTTCCCAAACCTGCATTCATGCCAAGTGAGTAACCTTGGACTTTCTTAGGAAAAAAGAAGCTAATATTTGACATTGAAGACGCAAAGTTACCGCCACCAAAGCCAGATAAGAGTGCCAACAATTGAAAGTGCCACAAAGGTGTGTCTGGGTTTTGCAAGGCTAAACCAGTGCCTAAGGCCGGAAGGATGAGCAAGGTTGTTGTCAGGAAAATAGTATTTCTACCACCAGCTAAACGGATAAAAAAAGAGCTGGGAATACGAAGGGTCGCGCCAGATAAACCGGCAATCGCCATTAATGTGAATAGCTCTGGTTTGCTAAACGGGAAGCCAAGGTTCAGCATTTGAACAGTGATGATGCCCCAGAATAACCAAACAGCAAAACCACATAATAAACTAGGGATTGAGATCCATAAATTTCGGTTGGCTATACTTTTTCCCGATGACAACCATTGTTGTTCATCCTCCGGATTCCAGTTTTGTAGATCTTTAGCCATTATTTCACTCCATTTTCTTTAATTAACGGTTTGACTGTGTTCAAATCAGCTCCCAGATTTTCTAAACGCCTTAAGGCATGTTGTTGACGGTCATCGTAAAAGCGAACTTTCTCAATTGACGCAGGATCGAGCCCTAAAGTTTCAAGATGTCTGCGGGCTTTTTCACGATAAAGCTCTACACTGGACACAGAGAAGTCATTGCTAGATTCCTCTTCTTGAGCTTTGCTAAAGCGAATTCCAAAGGCCAAGAATGAAGTCATAGTTACAAAAATTCCCAAAATGAAATAAGCGGTGTGCCAGTCCAACTCACCTTTGAAAAGAAAGCCTGCAGCAACCGCGCCGACGTTACCGCCAGCACCAACCACTCCAGCAACGGCCCCTAGGGATTTTTTTGAAATGAAGGGAACTACAGAAAATGTGGCGCCTTCGGCCATTTGCGTAAATAGGGAGAAGATAATGAGTGTGGGAATTGCCAACCACAGAACATTCATTTGAGAGAAGAGCATGAGTGCCAAACCCTCAAGGAACAACACAATGAAGAGCCAAATAGCGCGTCCTCTTAATCCCCAAATGGATGCAAAGTTGTCACCAAAAATGCCGCCAAGTGTTCTGGCAAAAATATTCATCAATCCAAAGGCTGCCGCCACGAGGCCAGCTGTCACAAGATTAAGGCCAAAGTAATCAAAGAAATAGAGGGCAGCCGTGCCATTAATGGTAAGCTCAATACCGAAACATGCCGCATAAATGAAAAACAACAACCAGACGCGATAATCTTTCAACGCACTAAAAAAATTCCCGATGGTGTATTTTCGGTCAGCTAACAGGCCTTTGGCCCTCAAGTCTTTATAATCACCATCAGGAGCATCTCGGGTAAATACATAATAAATAATACCTGTGAAAAATATAACAGCACCAGCAACAACCATAGAAGCTCGCCAACCGAAAGCTTCACTAAAACCGAAACCAACGACAAAAATCGAGAAAATAACGGGCATGGCAAACTGTGTGACACCGCCGCCTAAATTACCCCAACCAGCACTGGTCGCATTCGCCTGTCCTACAACGTTGCTCGCAAACATATTAGTTGTGTGATACTGGGTTATGACGAAGGAAGCGCCAATAATACCAATCAAAATACGAAAGATTAGGAATGTGGTGTAATCCTGAGCGAAAGCAATTCCCATAACTGGCAAGGATCCAAAAATCAACAAGCCTGTATAGGTTCTTCTTGGGCCATAATGATCACACAACCACCCGATCAATATACGGGCAAAAACAGTGGCCGAGACCGCTCCAATGATACTCCAACCAATTTGCTCTTTAGTCAGTCCTAATTCATCTCGAACAACAGCCATTAAAGGAGCAATGCCAAACCAAGCAAAAAAGCATAAGAAAAATGCAAACCACGTGACATGGAATGTCCTGATTTGAATTTTATCAACTCTGAAAAATTCGCCCCACAAGCTGGTTGATTTATTATTTAGCTCCATGTCGGTACCTTTCATAATTTCTGATGCCAATGTTGTCATTACTACAACTCCGACCCACTGCACTTGTGCGTGATTAGCATTTCAGGATCTGAGAGAATGAATGTGATTTAGGTCAAATATGGGAAAAAAAATGCTGCTATAGAATATTCAAGGATTTAAGTGAGCATGTCCGTGGAACAAAATCGAAGATATGTAAGTTACCCACTGGCCCCTCATTTTATCAAAGTGGGGAGTGGCAAAAGGTCTTATATTTATTGAGAAAACAAAGGGTGGTCCTCACAATATTGTCTCAATCTCTTATCTACCCTATACTGTAACGAATTGGTTTTTCTTTGGGCCTAAAATAATGTTTTAAACGTATAAGAAAAGGTCTTTTATGAAAGAAGCGCTGTATATCATAGGGGATCTTATTCACCATTTACAAAGGGAGCGTGGGTGTAGTGCCATGCTTCTTTGTAGTGAAGGGAAGATATTTTCCAATCGAATAGAAACACAGTTCGAAAAAACAGATCAAATTTTTGAAGTTTTTTCAGGCGGTGTTAAACGTTGGTCAGATAATGGCACTTTAAAAAATCAAAATTTAAAAAAACTAAAACTGATTTTGAATAAAAGTGAAGAACTTGCTCTTGTGCGAGATAATATACGTAAGCAAGATTTAGGAGTTTCTGCTTCCTTAAATTTTTATTCACATGAACTCATTTGTCCTTTGCTGAACAGCTGTATCGAAATTGCTCTCAATATAGAGAATGTAAACCCTGCATTTGTCAGCGCGTTAAATGCGTTTCTCCAATGGAAAGAACGTATTGGTTTGGAGCGAGCTATAGGGGTAAAAGGGTTCACAGCTTACAGCTTTCAAAATATAGAATTTGTTGAACGTTTACAATTTCTACTCTCAGAACAAAACAATTATCAAAATACGTTTTTAGCTGTTGCCAATGAAAAACAAAAAAGAATTATTCTTGAAGTATTAGAAACAGAGGCTTGTCTGAAACTTGACCACCTCCATGATGATTTGCGGCAATCTCCAGATTCGGCCTCTTTATATGAATTAACTCCAGAAGCCTGGTTTGATTTAATTTCTGAAAAGATAAATGCCCTACAAACAATTTTAAATGAGCTCATAGACACTCTGGACGGTGAAATACCGTCTCTCAAAACAAGCGCTCTATTAAAAGAAGAAGGCAGTATTGCTGCAGAGAGAAAAGAGCTAGAGCATGAAAAGTCCATCGAGACAGTTTTATCTTATTCAAATAATATTTTTGCAAAGCACGCACTGCTAATAGATTCTTTGCAAATATTCTCAGGCCTTTCTCGAACGTCTCTTCAGTCCCTTTTTCAACATGCTCAAGTTCGCGAATTTAATAAAGGAAAACTACTGTTTCTCGAAGGTGAACAAGCCAATCGCCTTTATGTTATTCTAAAAGGCTGGATTAAATTATTTAAAGGAACTAGCAGTGGTGATGAAGCCATCTTGCAGATGCTGAGTGCAGGAGATACCATCATGGAAACGGCTGTCTATCTCAACTTAAAATTCCCAGTGAGTGCACAGGTCTCAGAAGATGCTACAATTTTATCATTACCAGCACCTGTTATTCGTGAGCAGGTGAAGCAAAACAATATTCTAGCGGTGAACCTATTATCCAGTATGTGTTACCGGTCGCAAAACTTAATTCGTCAGATAGAAATTGCACGACTGAAAACTGTAGATGAAAGAATAGGGTGGTTTTTATTAAAGGTCGCTTTAGATCAGGAGAATCATACAAAGTATTTGCAACTACCTTATGATAAAACAACGATTGCTTCATATTTAAATATGAAACGAGAGACCTTTTCTCGTGCTTTAAAACGGTTAAAGCAAAAGGGATTTATAATCGAAAATGACTTGATTATTTTGCCGCATGAAA
>CAXIDO010000152.1:0-5779 GCA_964022745.1 uncultured Methyloligella sp.
AGGATGCTTGGATCAACCGTAGAAGCACATGAGTTGCTTGATCCGGAATTAGCGCCTGAACGGCTTTTGTTGCGGCTTTATCATGAAGAAGGTGTTCGAATTTTTGATAAAGTGCCCGTTAAAGCTGAATGTTCTTGTTCTCGAGATAAAGTGCAGAACATGCTTTCGCATTTTTCTTCTGATGAGCGTGGCAAGATGATTGAAATGACTGGGAAAATTTCTGTGACTTGTGAATTTTGCACGTCGACTTATGAATTTTCGGAGACAGATTTCGAGGCTAAGAGTTAAGTTTTGCAAGCATTTTAAAAAAATCGCAAAAATCCTTTGAGTTTCATCAAAGGAGGGCTGGACAGGGGGATCAATTGCCTCTATAAAGCCGTTCATCCTGTTGTTCTTTAACGGTTCAAACAGTTGATGTTTGAGTGTATGAAGTTAAAGTGGTTTGACTTAAATTGCACTTATATGAATTGCAGGGACTTTCTATTTTCCTTGCTTGGTATGCCCGGATAGCTCAGTTGGTAGAGCAGCGGACTGAAAATCCGCGTGTCGGTGGTTCGAATCCGCCTCCGGGCACCACTTTTTCTCTTTTTATTCTCAGTGAAAACCTTTGGTGATGTGAAATACTCTCTAATCTTCTCATTCTTTTTTGATTTGTGATTTTAGGAATGTCTCTTTACACATTGTATTATGATGCAAGAAGCCAACTCCAATCTTATTTTCACTCGCTTAACAGATGTTTCTTCTGATGAAATTCTTTCTCACATGTCTGATCGCCGTGTTGCGGAGCATATGCCTTTGTTAACTTTCAAGTGGGATAGGCAGGCCGTAGTTGATTTTGTTGCGGCTAAAGAGGCGTGTTGGGAGCGGGATGGTTTGGGGCACTGGGCGTTTCTTTTTGATGGTTGTTATGTTGGCTGGGGCGGTTTTCAAAAAGAAGGGGATGAGTGGGACTTTGGATTGGTCCTGAGGCCTGACAAGTTTGGGCTTGGACCTCGTATTGCCCGGAAGGCACTTTCATTTGCAAGAGCCGATGAGCGCATTCCTTTTGTGACGTTTCTTCTTCCTCCGTCACGAAAGCGTCTTCGTGGGTTAGAGCGGCTTGGAGCTCGGTTTTTGAAGACTGTTGACTATGAGGGGCATGAGTTTTTGAAATATCGGCTGGAGACGGTTTGAACTTTTTTATTTCTCTGCTTTTTTTATAAACTCTATCATTTTTTCAAGAATGTTTTTTTGCTGTTTCAGCGGTAGGCCGATGTTTAGCATGATATCTACGTGTGAGATGCCAGGGAGTAGGTTGGCTTCTACTTTTATTTTGTTGTCTTTCAAAGCTTTGGTGAGTGTTTCCATATTCCATTTTTTAACGACTGTATCTTCTTCCCCATGAAAGAGAAGTGAGGCTGGACTTTTTGTATTGACGAAGGCAACTGGCCGGGCGAGATCTTCATTCTCTATGGTTGAGAATATGTCTTTTGTTGTTGGCCATGTGACGGGGTTGAAGGCGTAGGGGCCGGCAAAACCGATAAAACCAGCTGGTTTGAATTTGGGGTTTGCAGCACTATTGAATTTGTTGAGATAGGATTGGTCATAAGCCATGAGGGCTGCGATGTGAGCACCGGCGGAATGGCCGATGAGGATTATGGGGCGCCCTTCTTTTTTGGCTAAGTTTTGCCAGACCCAATTGTAAGCAAGGGCTGCGTCATTTATGAATTTTGGGAATTTCACTTCGGGGAACAGGCGGTAATCGGGGATGATGACATCAAAACCCTTTGAAGCCAATTCTGCGCCAATAAAATGATAGATCGATTTCTCACCACTTTTCCAGCCACCGCCATAATAGAAAATGAGAATTGGTTTTTGTGTGCTGCCAGTTTTGGGCTGGTAATGATCGAGGTTTTGGCGGTTTAAGGGGCCGTAGGAAATATTGTTTTTAACGCTTATGTTTTTCTTTGCAATCAGCTGACTGGCGAGGCTCATAGCTTTTGTTTTAGCTGTTGGGTTGATCATCACGATTGCAATGAAAGCGATTAAAACGGCTAAAAATAGAAAGAAAAAGAACTTCACTGACATGGACGATCCTTTTGGGAAAATAGTTTCAAATGAAATTGATCTAATTGTTTTTTTTATAAACGGTAAAAAAGGCAGTCATATTAACATGCTGCCTTTCTTATTTTTGTTTTATCTTTTTAAAATGGGATGGATATTATTTTTGAAATCCAAATTTACCGTTTTGGTTTTGCTGTTTGTCTTTAGGTGTGATCTCTTCAATTGTATCCCAATGTTCGACAATTTTTCCGTTCTCTATGCGAAATAAATCATAAAAAGAAACATGTTTGCCAAGAAATTTTCCTTCAGCTACGGAGAGAACAAAATTTCCTTCTCCTAAGATGATATGGCTTTTCTGGTATGTCATTGGGGTGCCGGCTTTTGCCATTTTAGCGAGTGCTTTTCCAAGGGCGTCTAGTCCATCTGAGACATTAGGATTATGTTGGTGATATTTTTTTGTTGATATGTAAGTGGTAATTTTATCGACTTTTCCGTTAAGAAGGATGTCGTCTATAAAATTTTTAACAAGGGCTTTGTTCTCTTTGGTTTTGTCTAGATCAGTTGGTATTGTTGGCCCGTCTATTTGAGTGCGGCCGGATGCTGTTTTGTTTTCAGTTTTCTGTAAATTATCCCAATGCTCGACAATGAGGCCATCTTCGAAACGAAAAATATCAAACCCTATTTTGGGCCCAAAAAAATTATATTCTGTGTGTGTGAAAACATAATTTCCATCTCTGAAAGTTCTTACTGTATTTACTTTGGCGCTGCCTTTTGGCAATTGGCTAAGGACTTCACCGAACCCTGCCAGACCATCTTTAACATTTAAATTATGCTGTATGTATTTTTGTGGGTTAATATATGAAACCGGTTTTTGATTTCCAGTCTCGATGCTTTTTAATAGTTGTTTGACTTTTTCTTTCATTGTGTCCTCCCCCTGTATTTTAGTTGGGGCTTCTGTTGCCAGGGAAGGTGTGACAGCGAATGGGATTAGTGCTGCAAGAGAGACGAGGATAAATTGTTTCATTAGTTTCTTCCTTCAAAAAGTTTGATTGACTTATTTGCCTTTAAGGAACTATTTGTTATATTAGTGTTGAAAGTAAAGTAGGTACCTTTAGGTAACTAATGAAAAATATAGCAAAGCTATTGATATGATTAAGAAAAAAGATTTACCAGCTTGCCCTGTTGAAACGGCTTTATTACTTATTGGTACACGTTGGGGGCCTTTAATTGTGCGTGATTTGCTCTCTGGTACAAAACGTTTTGGTGAATTAAAAAAATCTTTAGGTGGAGTTTCTCAAAAAGTGTTAACACAGAATTTGAGAAGCCTTGAAGAATACGGGTTAGTGAAACGGAAAGTTTATGCTGAGGTTCCGCCGCGAGTGGAATATTCCCTAACTGAAATGGGCAGATCGATTAAACCTATTCATGATGCTTTGTGGCAGTGGGGAGAGCATTTTAAAGACGATTTAAAGAGGTGATTGTTTGCCGTTAGAAATCGTCTTTTAGTTTTTCACTAAGGAAGTCTATAAACACGCGGACTTTGGGAGCTAGGTGGCGGTTGTTTGCAAAGATGGCTGTGATTGGTGTGTTTGGTGGGTTGAGAGGATAATCAGTTAGTAGGGGGATGAGTTGCTTCTTTTTCAACTCGTCTTTGATGATCCAGGTTGGCATCATTGCGATACCGATATGCTCAAGCAGGAGAGTGCGCAGAAAGACTAAACTGCTGACATTAACTCTTCCTTTGATTGGAACGTTTATTTCAGATGCTTCTTTTGTAAAGTTCCATTCTTTTTTGCCTGGTGCTGTTCTGAATGATAGGCAATTGTGGTTAGCGAGATCTTCAGGGTGCTTAGGAGTGCCGTTCGTTTTTAGATAGGTGGGGCTTGCGCAAATTACCGACTGGCTGATTGCTATTTTGCGGGCAATAAGACTTGAATCTTCAAGGTGTCCCATTCGAATGGCCAGGTCGATGCCTTTTTCTAAAATATCTATTCTTGCGGCACTCATTGAAATGCGGATGTTGACCTCTGGGTGTTTTTCTAAAAACTCAGCTAGGATTGGCGCCAGGTAAGTTTGTGCTAAATCTGGCTCTGCGGTTATGTAGAGAGAGCCAGAAGGCGCTTGAGTTAGGTTGCTGACGGCTAGCTTGGCCTCTCTTACATCCGTTACGATTTGTCTTGCGTGTTGGTAATAGATTTCCCCCGCCTCGGTTAAGCTTTGCTTTCTTGTGGTTCTATGAAAGAGGCGGGCGTTTAGTTCTTCTTCCAATTGGGAAATTTGTTTTGAAACGGAAGAGGGTGTTTGACCTAATTGACGAGCTGCTGCTGAAAAGCTGCCTTCTTCTACGACACGTACGAATAGTTGGATGTTGCTTGCATTGTTCATATGTGAAAATTATTCACAAATCTTGTGACAAATCAACGGTTTTGTTCCTGAAAAGGTTTAAATATGGTTTCCCCTAGTCGATATCGCGGCACCTACACAGCCGGATATATCAATTTAGGAGAAAATAATGACTTTGAAACTTACTAAAATTGGTTTTGCGTTTGCAAGCGCAGTACTTGGTCTTTTGCTTGTTAATGTCAGTGTTGTTAAGGCTGATAAAATGGTTAAAAAGGACCAAATGACGAAGATGGAAAAAATGGACAAAATGGCTCATAATCATAACCATCGTTCATTTGATGATTTGAAATTTGAACAGGGTCCTAAGGGAATTTCTTTTGCGCTTCTCTGGGGTGATTGGAACAATGGTGGTGATTATGGCATGATTGTTAAAATTAAAGCGGGTCATGCAGCACCAGATCATCGCCATACGCATGATTATCATGGCGTGACTATTCAGGGCAAATGGGCTCATAGAGGCAAAGATGGTAAGGAAGTTGTTTTAAGCCAAGGCTCATACTCAAAGCAAACCGGTACAGAGAACCATGGTGACCGTTGTGTTGGCCCTGAAGATTGCCTTATTCTAATTCACCAGCATGGCAAGAGAGACTTTATTTTGGCCAAAGAAAAATAAGTTGTCTCCCTTAGATACAAGTTTAGTTTCAGTGACAGATTGCTCCGTATAGATTTGTTTGCTGATAAACTGGAACGCCGCTTCAAAGTTTGAAGTGGCGTTTTTTTATTGTTGATTGCTTTTCTGAGCAAAAGTGTCTTGCAGGATTTTATTGAATTCTTCTGGTTGTTCCCAAAAAGGAAAATGACCTGAATTCTCTATTGTCTCAATATTGGGGTAAGCTTTGGAGAGGTCATCTATTAACTCTAGAGTTATGAAGTCGTGATCGCAGGTCACTATTTTGACATTTGAAAGCTTTGGCAGGGCTTGGCTAAGGTCAAACTTTTTGAGTTGTTGGGCTAAGGTCAAATAAGTTTTTGTATCGAGAGCAACTTCTTCTTGGGGAATTGTTACATGATCCATGACATAATAGGGAAGTAGAGATTTCATGATCGTGCTTCCTTCTTTTTTAGTTAGTGTCCAGAATAAAAGTTTTAATTTGTCTAGTTTAGCAATGCGTTTCATCAAATTTTGAGAACACGCGGCGAATTTTTTTGATGTAACGGGTGTTGGGTTAAGCAGCAGGCAATTTCCAAATTCGCATGACGGTTCACTTGAAAGGGATTGGTCTGCTTGTGAGGCAAGAAATAGAAGACAGCCCCAGGAATGGGCGATGATGTTTAGTGGTTTGTCTTTTGCCAGATGGTGTGAGAGCCATCTGAAATGTTTGTAAATGAATTC
>CAXIDO010000153.1:0-5776 GCA_964022745.1 uncultured Methyloligella sp.
TTCTAAATTTTTCTCTAAGAATTTTATCTGCTCTTTTACTCTTTAAACTCATACTCTATCTGTAAAATTGAGTCTCATCTCACAACCTTTATAAAGCGAAAAATAAGCTTCATGGTGATTGATCAGTCATTTAACAGGAGCATTGAAAATAAACTAAAAAACTTTAGATTTCTAGCGTCTATGTCCTTCATTTAGGTCTTAATGACCTATATTGAGTGGTTTTAGCTCAGGTTTTCTGTAGTTTTACTCGAATGCGTGGGCATTATGAAACAATTTTTGCAATTTCAGATAAATGCTTGATCGCTTGACACCTAATTGTCACATCTCCGGTTTGTTTGTTATTTGCTGGGATAAAACAGGATGAAAAGCCGAGTTTTTCGGCTTCTCTTAGCCTTTGACTTGTGTGACTGACACGTCTTATGCCGCCAGAAAGGCTTATTTCACCAAAAAACACCGCTTCATCGGGTAAAGGTTTGTTCACGAAAGCTGACATGAGAGCGGCGGCGGCGGCCAAGTCTGCTGCTGGCTCGTTGATTTTCATGCCCCCTGCGATATTTAAGTAGACATCATGTTTACCCAGCACAATTCCGCAACGACTTTCTAACACTGCGAGGATCATATTTAAGCGGCCGCTGTCCCAACCGATGACAGCGCGTCTTGGTGTGCCGAAGGGAGAGGGAGCAACGAGAGCTTGTATTTCAACTAAGACCGGCCTTGTGCCTTCTATGCCAGCAAATACAGATGTGCCGGGGCCTTTTTCATTGCGGTTGCTTAAGAAAATTTCAGATGGGTTTATTACTTCGTTCAGCCCATTATCGCGCATTTCAAAAACGCCGATTTCATCTGTTGGTCCAAAGCGGTTTTTTTGTGCTCTTAGAATTCGAAATTGAGCGCCGCGCTCGCCCTCAAAATAAAGCACTGTATCAACCATGTGTTCGATGACTTTTGGGCCCGCGATTGCACCTTCTTTTGTCACGTGACCAACCAAGATGATGCAGATATTTGACTTTTTCGCTAAGCGTATAAGCGAATGAGTGGTGGCGCGTAATTGTGTGACAGTGCCCGGGGCTGCGTCAACTGTATCCGTCCATAAGGTCTGAATGGAATCGATGATGCAAAGGGACGGCGGATTGCCTTCAGCTATGGTTGCAAGAATGGCTTCTAAATTAGTTTCTGCGGCAAGTTCAACTTTTGCTTTTTTAACGCCGAGGCGGTCTGCTCTTAGGCGGACTTGTGCGGTTGCTTCTTCACCTGAGAAATAAAGCACGCGTTTGTTTTGATTGGCTAGGTTTGCAGCCAATTGAGTAAGGAGGGTTGATTTACCAATACCAGGATCACCGCCAACCAAAATGGCAGAACCGGGCACCAGGCCACCGCCTGTAACAAGATCAAGTTCGCTAAAATTGGTTGGATAGCGTTTGATGATTTGCTCTTCGCCATCAAAGGTCTCTAAAGCCACACCAGAGCGTTTGCGTCTTGGGGCTGACTTTTGACCAGCAACGGCTATGGGTTCTGCACTTTCTTCGACAATAGAGTTCCACTCACCGCAAGCCGAGCATTTGCCGGCCCATTGGGTGGTTATATTACCGCATTGCTGGCAACTATATGTAGCTTTTCTGGCGATTTTTTTCTCTCACGGGCTAATCCGCAGCTATCGCTGCGGGCCCTACGAGGTGCGGCGCATTCTAGTCGATCAGTTTCTCCGTACTCGCTAAAGCTCCGTTCGGACAGATCTTGTGCACCGGACGCCAAAGGCGTCATGTCCCTTAGCCCTAAACGGGCTAAGCTCCTTCTTCGTAAGGCTTGTTTTCATTTTTTTTCGAATAATTTAAGTGGCTATTCTCTTCACTTGCAATCACAATCTTGTAACAGCTGGCTCATCTATTGAGCAGCTTATAATTTATTAAAGACACTAGTGTCTTAGTCTGTTCTGTAGGGCATGTGGTCGTCTTCTATTAGGTCTGAGAAGCGGGTGTAGTTGCCGTTAAAAGCAAGCCTTACTGTGCCTGTTGGGCCGTGACGTTGTTTGCCGATGATAACTTCGGCTTTGCCTTCAACCTGTGCCATTTCGTCTTGCCATTTTACAGTGGCTTCTACATCTGTTTCAGATGGTTGTGCGCGTGAGACGTAATATTCTTCACGGTACACAAACATCACGACGTCAGCATCCTGCTCGATCGAGCCAGATTCGCGAAGGTCTGATAATTGTGGGCGTTTGTCTTCACGATTTTCAACCTGACGGGAAAGCTGAGAAAGAGCTATTACCGGAACTTCAAGTTCTTTTGCAAGCGCTTTTAGGCCAGTGGTGATTTCTGTCACCTCGTTTACTCTGCCTTCGCCGGTTCTTTTTGAACCAGAAAGAAGTTGGAGGTAGTCAATGATGATGACGCCTAAGTTCTTTTGGCGTTTTAATTTGCGTGCTCTTGCGCAAAGTTGGGCAATGGAGATGCCACCGGTTTGGTCGATATATAGTGGGACTTCGTTGAGTTGCTGTGATTTTTCAACCAATTTGCGGAAATCAGTTTCGTCAATCATACCGCGCCGGATTTTCTCTGATGGAATTTCAGCTTGTTCTGAAATAATCCGTGTTGCCAACTGTTCGGCTGACATCTCGAGAGAGAAAAACGCGACAACAGCGCCATCTGTATCTTTCATTGAGCCGTCTGGTTGTTGTTCGGCTTTATGAGCATTGGCGATTTGGAACGCGATGTTGGTTGCAAGTGCTGTTTTACCCATTGATGGACGACCAGCCAAAACGATGAGATCAGATTTTTGCAAGCCACCCATTTTTTGGTCAAGATCTGAAAGACCTGTTGATACACCTGAAAGGCCACCATCTCTAAGATAAGCGTTGTTTGCCATTTCGATGGCGTCTGCGATCGCATCTTTAAAAGAACAAAAACCAGATCCGTATTTGCCTTGTTCGGCAAGGGAATAGAGCAATTGTTCTGAAGCGCTGATTTGCTCTTCTGGTGGTTGATCTACACCACTGTCGTAGGCTGTGTTGACCATATCTTCGCCAATGTTTATCAGGGCACGGCGTACCGAGAGGTCATAAATAGTTTGGCCATAATCTTTGACATTAATAATTGATGTCGCATTGGCAGCCAAGCGGCCTAGATATTGTGGAACGGTAATTTCGCCTAATGATTCTTCATTCTCAAAATAAGTTTTGAGTGTCACTGGCGTGGCTTGTTTGCCGCTTTGAATGAGGCGACTGGCTGTTTCGAAAATGCGCGCGTGCAAGGGATCGAAGAAATGTTCTTCGGATAAAAAACCTGAAACGCGATCTGCTGCTTCATTATTAATTAATATTGCACCCAGAAGTTCTTGTTCTGCCTGAATATTATGTGGGGCAAGCCGAAATGGAAGATCATCGATGTCGGCTTTGACCTCATTGGATTGGTCATTTTGTTTTATGGCTGTGTCTTGCATGGGTGTAATTTACAAAATTTTGATGGTTTCTGTAGTGACTGTTGAGCACTGTCCCCCATATTCACAGGTGGGGAAAAAAATTAAAAAAATATCTTGCCCTATATTTGGGGGTTTTCAAAGGAGAATGACTAGGCCCATGTTTTTATGTGGGAAAGCGGCTTTCAGTGATAATATTTGTTGACGGGAAGTGGTGAAGTTGAGTGATTCGTTTGCTTTGTTTCTGTTGTTAAGGCTTCGGTTTGATCAAGTGTTCGAATGTTCTTATTTCATAATAAACCGCCCAAAGGCTCTGGGGCCATCGCCGGTTTTGACCTCTCCTACAACTTTTAAACTGGATGTATCTATTTTCATTAAAAGATTTGAAAACCAGCAGGCGACATAGACATAGTCTCCATTTGGCCCTGGTGCTATGCCTTCCGGGTATTCTCCAACATCAATTATCTTGATCCGCTCATTTGAAGAGAGATCAATGACGCTAACGGTTTCATTATATTGGTCCGTCACAAAGGCTTTATTCTTAGCCAATGCAACGGCATAGGGGCGTTTGCCGACTTTGACGGATTTGAGAAATTTGTTGGTTTTTAAATCAAGGATGGAGATGTCATGACTTTTCACGTTGGCTGTATAGGCTAGTGTGCCTTCTTTATTCACTGTAATGCCAAAGGGGCGGATACCGGTTTTGATTGTTGTGGTGACTTTGTTTGTTGTCGTATTGATGACTGAAACCTGATTGTCATCTCTATCTGTTGAATAAAGCCATTTGCCATTTGGTGAAAGGTCAAGACCAGAGGGAGATTTACCAACTGGAATGCGAGCTGTGATCATACCATTGGCAGCGTCAATGACATAAATTAGGTGTTTATACCAATCAGCTACATAGAGCCACTTGCCGTTTGGGTGAAGGGCAATGCCTAAGGGGGCGCTTGTCAATTGAGTTAGTTTGGTGACTTGTTTGGTTTTTAAATCCAGCTTTGAGATGTATTTGCCTTCTGTACTGGAGATATAGGCATAGTCACCTTCGTTGCTAACTGTTATGCCTGCTGGTTTGCCACCAATTTGGATAGAATGAGTTTGTTTTAAAGAGGTAAGATTGATAACTGTGACAGTGCTGTCTGTTTGGTTTGTGATATAAGCTTCGGCAGCTTTTGAAGTTTGTGGGCTGGATAGAGATAAAAAGAAGATAAAAAAAGCTATTCCTCCCAGGAAAATATTAAAGTTTCCTGGGAGGGTGAAAGTTTGTGACCAGTTAATTTCTGTTTGAACTTTCTTAATAATTTTAAGAGCCTGATTCAATTTGTTTCTTTAATGCGGCGAGACCTGATTCATAAATACCGGTCACTGCTTTTACTGCAGCGGCATCATTTAGATTTTCGGGTGGGTCATTGTTCATATAACCGCGATAGAAAGCGCCTTTCCATGTGACGGTTGATTTTTTACCGTCTGAGCCTTCGACAGGCTCTACTGTTAAATGTGACGAGTAGTTGTTTACAGGGAGAACTTTGACATCAACTTTGGTGATCCGATAAGAATAGCTCATTTTCTCAGCGCTATATTTATAAAGGACTTCATCAACCGTGGCACCGCCCTTTAAGGTGAGTTGGCGAGTGGCGTCAATGGCGTTGCCGCCTTTTCCTGTGGTTTTTTCAACAGCTGGGTGCCAGTTAAGATTGTCGAAATTTTTAATAGCTGCCCATACTTTTTCCGGGCTTGCATTGACCTCTACTTTTTTTGTGACTTTCTGGCGTGTAGGGCCATGAGCAGTAGCGGTTGTGAGGGTAATTGTGGTGGCCACAATGATTGCCAGAGTTGATAGAATTAGATTTGCGATATTTGGACAAAATGATTTTAACAAATTGCGCATTCAGTACCTCCCTTATGAATATAATAAGAAGGGTAGAAGGCATCTCATCTCTGAGCAAGTTCTTTTTCTGACAAAGTTAAGATCAGGGCTTTATCATGAGATTAGCAAATTTTATCAAGTTGCTTGTTTTGTTGTCCGTTTCTTAGGTGTTGTTTTTCTTACTGATTTTGCTTTTGTAGCTGTTTTGGTTGTTGGTTTTGCTGCAGATTTTGAAGTTGTTTTCGTTGCTTTCCTTTTCGGCTGAGATTTTGTTTTCTGAGATGCGTTTGAGTTTTTCGTCACTTTTTCTTGTGAAATAGGGCGTCTCTCTAGTAATTCTTTTAAGAATTGACCTGTATAGCTTCTTTTTTCTTTTACGATTTCTTCTGGTGGACCAACAGCTACGACTTCACCGCCGCCATCCCCGCCTTCGGGGCCGAGGTCGATGATCCAGTCTGCTGTTTTAATCACTTCCAGGTTATGTTCAATGACAGCGACTGT
>CAXIDO010000154.1:0-5769 GCA_964022745.1 uncultured Methyloligella sp.
TTTTGTGGTTGTGGCTGTTTTCTCTCTCACGGCTATTCTATGAGCTGAAGCTCATAGGCCTACGAGGTGCGGTGCTAAGCACCGGGCTGCACTGTCGCTGCGCCATGTCTCTCAGCCTGAAGTAAGCTGAGCTCCTTCTTCGTATAGTTAGGTTTGTCTTTGGGATTATTGCTTTTTAGTGGCGCTTCAGATGCCCACAAAGCATCCGCAATAGCAACCGCGCTAATAGTCCTCAGGTTTTTTGATGTCGGTGAGTAGTAATTTTTTTTTTTTTTATTTGTGACCGAAATTGGTTGATGCTTCAACGACATTTTCAACTTCAACTGCTCCAAGTAATGCCCCAGCGCAGGCTTGAAGTGCGGGGCAAGCATTATGCTGTCCGGCGGCCACCATGGTGATGGCCATGCGTTCGTCTCTGCCGAATTGTTCTTGTTCGGTTAGTGAGACTTCAATGTCTCTCACTGCTGAAGATTGTACGGTTTGTGCCCAAGAGGCTAATTCTGAAACTGTTGTTCTTGCCGCTGATGTGCCGATGGTTTGGTTGAAATGATCCCAGGTTTTTTTCCAGAATTCGAAATCATTATTTTGATAACCAGCCATCCAGAAACGAAAACCTAAGCCGACCAATTCGTCGGGAGATTTTTTAATTTGAGGCTTCTTAGCAAAATAAATCGGCGTTTTTTCCTGATTTATTTTGTCTAAAACATGGTGGGTTACTTCAACACTCATCTGCTTGCCCTCACCGTACTTAGAGACATGCTAAATGATGTAGCCATATAGGTCTTGGTTAATGAGTGGGATTTTTGATTTATGCATTCAAATGATTGTTTTAAGAACAAAATTGAATGCAAGATTACCGAACGCACCTTGAGTGTGCGTTGCAAAATTTCGTTAAACATTTTTCTCTCCAATAGACGAGATTCAAGGTCCCGTAATCAGATACAACCCCTCTTTTGGCGGGCTATATTTCGGTGTTCATATCATCTTAGCATTTTCGATTTGTCAAGTTTTGCAAATTTTACTTTCAATTTATATTAATTCTAAACTACTGGTTTTATTGATTTTTTATTTGACTGTGTTTGGAATATTTGATTATGTCTAGCCAGTGTCGCACTTAATGGGGCGCTAATTTAGTCTAATACCAGGGCCTTGAACCCTGATTATTGGAGAGAAAAATGTCTATATTTTATCACCTTACCAGGGGTGCGTTTTCTGGTCTCAACTTTACTAGTCTCAACTTTACTAGTCTTAAAAGTGTCGATCCTCGACCTCTCGCTCTAATCTCAGAGCTTTCTTTTTCATTACACCACATTAAATCAGCCTTGAGTGAAGACCTCTTTGGTTTTAGCAAACGTGGGTTTAACAATCAGAGTTTTCATCTGCGAGATGCAACTCTTGTTTCTTTGCTTGGATCAGGCCGCTCATCTTCAAATAACAGCACGTAATTTTTTGGCGCTCCAGATTGCCTACCAGCAATCACTTTGGAATAACGCTTCTGATTGCCCACTAGCAATCATTTTAGATAACGCTTCTGATTGCCCACTAGCAACCGCGTTATTTAAAACCAACTTATTGGACGTATGATTTTGGTGTGTTGTTGTTTTTGATCTTTGTACTTAATTCGAGTCTATCCATACATAAGCGACCCTCCATCTTCTTAGCGGCTGCCGGAATTTTTTGATTTAATGGTGACGTTACAATGCGAGTGAAAAATAAAATTTCACAAGATGCTCTTTTAGATGAGCATCACTCAATGGATAAAGATTTATCATCTGACTTATCGTCTGAATGGCCTGTAAACGTGCCAGTAAAAAGATGCGGTACTTCAATAACACTTAATGCATCACCTGAACGTTTGGTTGGGCTTGGGTTTCGTTGTTGGGTGCGCGGTGTTCAAACAAATGATACCCGGTTTTTCGATGTATGTAGCCGGCAATATATCCAAGCTTTTGGCTTGAAGGATGGCTTGGTCCTCTCAACTAAACTCGGTAGTTGGGTTAATGCTTTGGACAAAATTTCCAAGCGCCCTATCAAAATTGAAAAAATTGTCACACCTGGCTTTAGCTATGATGAGGTGGTGGCTATTTCTATGATTGCTGCTTGTCAGCACAGTGAATGCCCGGCCCTCAAGGCATGTGTCTATGCCATTACCGAAGCTGCCGAAATAGATTTACCTCAGCTGGCAGCCCAAGACTTTGCAGATGGCCTTGTTGATGCAGGCCAGATTTTACAAATTAACTCAATTGCTCAGCCTCTCAACCATCTGGCAACTGAGCCAACTCATTTTCCCAATTAGTATTTTTAACTTTTTATTTTAATTTAGGAGACACTTTATAAATGACAAAGACACTGTTTCAAAAAGCTTCTACAGGAGTTGCTGTTGCACTCTTTTCTAGCTTTGTTGGTTCTGGTGCTGCGATAGCGGCTGAGCCAAAAGTTAAAGACATCATCACGAACTATTCGAATATTGCTCAGGCAACGTATGAAGATTCTTTAAAAACAGCTGAAGCGTTAAAAGCAAAAATTGACGCATTCATTAAAGCTCCAAGTGCTGAAACACTAAAAGCTGCTCGGACAAGCTGGATTGCTTCACGTGTTCCTTATCAACAATCTGAAGCATACCGTTTTGGGAATGCGATTGTGGATGACTGGGAAGGTAAAGTGAATGCCTGGCCACTTGACGAAGGTTTGATTGATTATGTTTCTAAAGATTATGGAACTGAATCAGATGAAAATGACCTTTATGTTGCGAATGTTGTTTCAGCTAAATCTATCAAAATTGGTGGTAAGACAGTTGATACAAGTAAAATTAACAAAGAACTGATTTCTGAAACATTACATGAAGCTGGCGATGTTGAAGCTAATGTAGCAACAGGTTATCACGCTATTGAATTTTTACTCTGGGGACAAGATTTAAACGGCACTAAGAAAGGTGCTGGTAATCGCCCTCACACTGATTTCGATGTGAAAAATTGTACAAATGGAAATTGTGACCGCCGTATTGCTTACTTAACTACTGCAACAAATCTTTTGATTGATGATCTAAAATGGATGGTTGCTCAATGGGGTGAGAAAGGTGCTGCTCGTACTGGCCTTTTAGCTAAGAGTGACAATGAAGTACTTTCAACCATTTTCACGGGTCTTGGTTCACTTTCATATGGTGAGCTTGCTGGCGAGCGCATGAAACTGGGTTTGATTTTACACGACCCAGAAGAAGAACATGATTGCTTTTCAGATAACACTCATAACTCTCACTACTATGACGCTTTAGGTATTCAAAATGTTTACCTCGGCACTTACAAGCGTGTTGATGGCTCTGTTGTTAAAGGGGCTAGTGTTTCTGATTTGGTGAAAGTGCGTGATGCGAAAGCTGATGTAGATTTAACTGCTAAGCTTGCTGCAACGATCACAGCTATGAAAGCTATGGTGAAGCGTGCAGAAACTGTTGAAGCCTATGACCAAATGATTAGCGAAGGTAATAAAGAGGGCAACGCTGTTGTTCAAGCAAGTATCGATGGTTTAACAAATCAAACCAAAGCTATTCAACGCGCAGTTGCTGCTTTGAACTTGAAATCTATCGAATTTGAAGGATCAGACAGTCTTGATAATCCTTCAAAAGTTTCAGCCGAATAATTTCATTCGTGACTGAAAGCTTGATCAAGGGGGGACCTATTCTTGCCCTTGATCAGGCCTCAATTTTTTGCATAAACAAATTTGCACCACATTGAGGCTAACATACCACTTTGAGTCGTTTTTAAAATTTACTGGGTGGACAATTACGTTTTTGTAATATTATAACATTCTTAAGTTTTTTTATATTCAAAGTATTTTAACGTCTTAAATTTAACCATTTGGGTGAATTCAAATGTCTTATAGACAAACTATGGTTAGACAATCCAAAGCTTGGGGACATGCTGCTGCCGGACTATGCGCACTTGCTGGTCTTTCAGTGATGACTTTGTCTAGCTCTTCAGCACTTGCGGCCGATCTTGGTGGTGATTGCTGTGCTGACCTTGAAGAGCGTGTTGCAACTCTTGAAGCAACTGCTGCTCGTAAAGGTAATCGTAAAGTATCTCTAACAGTTTCTGGTTGGATGAACCAAAACATTCTTGTTTGGGATGATGGCGACGAGAGCGACGCTTATGTAACAAGTAATGGTAACGACCTTGGTGCTATTAACTTTTCTGGTGAAGCAAAAATCCGTCCAGGCTGGACAGCTGGTTATGAGATTGAACTTGAAATCGTAGCTGCTGGTTCTGATGGTGTTGACCAAACTAACGACGATGGCGACACAGCTATTGAACTTGCTCAATCAGCCATGTTCATTGAAAGTGAGCAATATGGTCGTGTGACTTCGGGCTTTGCTGACCAATCTTCTAATGGCGCACCTGAAATGGATCTTTCTGGTGCTGAAAATGTTGCTTATTCTGCAGTTCCTGATGTTGCTGGTGGTTTCCAACTTCGTCTTTCTAATGGTGCCCTTTCTGGTGTAACTATTGGTGATGTGTTTGATAACCTTAATGGTGATACATTCAACATCATTCGCTATGAAACACCTACGATTGCTGGTTTTGTTCTTTCAGCATCTTGGGGTGAAGATGACATGTGGGACGTTGCTTTAGCTTATGAAAAAGAGCTAGGTGAATTTGAAGTTGCTGCAGCCATTGCTTACAGAGAAAACAGAGATGGCGATAACGGTGGTGCTAAAGAAAGCTTAGACACACTTAACGGTTCTATTTCTGTACTTCATAACCCAACAGGTTTGAACTTCACTTTCGCTGCTGGCCAAAGAGATTTCAACAATGAGCCTGGTCGTGATGAAGCTACTTTCTACTACTTCAAAGGTGGTATTCTTAGACAGTATAATTCACTAGGTAAAACAGCAATTTACGGTGAATTTGGTCAGTTTGACGACATTTTTGCAACTGATGATGCAAGTGGTATCACTGGTAATGCTATGCATTCAGTAACTGGTAGTGAAGCTCAAGTTTTTGGCTTTGGTATCGTTCAGCATATCGATGCTGCTGAAATGCAACTTTACGTTGGCTACCGTCACTATGAAGTTGATCTAGATGTTGTAGACGGAGTTGGCAATGCAGTTGCTGCACCTGGTCTAGAAGACTTCTACACAATCATGGCTGGTGCACGTATTGATTTTTAATTCAATATCGTCTGACTTAAGACTAGTTTAGGAACGTTTTTCTAATGGGTTTTATGACCTTTATTAAAAAATTGAATGTTTCGATAATGGTGGCTCTCGCAAGTTTCGCGGGAGCCACTATTTTTATCTGCTCTAACTTTCTGCTAAATGATACAGAGTTACTCGCTCAAAAAGCGATCGCAGCACAAAAGCATAGAGCTGAAATTGTGCCTGCTGCATTTGAACCTGGTGAACATTTACCGGGTGGCAAAGCTACATCGCGGAAAAGTTTCAAGAATAAAAATGCATTTTCTCATTCATCTGGAAATATGGGATTTGAAAAAGAACTTCTCTTTAAGGTCGGCAATGGTCTTTTCAGAAAATTATGGGTTTCTTCTCCTTCATCGACAAAATCGTCAGATGGCTTAGGACCTCTATTTAATGCGCGCTCATGTCAACGGTGCCATTTAAAAGATGGGCGAGGTCATACACCCGAAGCTAATTGGCCTGATGACACGCAAGTCTCACTATTTTTGCGCCTTTCAATTCCACCGCAAACAGCTGAACAAAAGAAATTAATTTCAAGCGGCCGTGCTCTTGTTATACCCGAACCAACTTATGGCGGACAA
>CAXIDO010000155.1:0-5745 GCA_964022745.1 uncultured Methyloligella sp.
TGCGTTAAATACCGCTTTACGGTCTCTTTAACGCCAAAAACCAAACAATCAGCCGTAAAACAATGACCAATTGACGTCTCAGCAATTCCAGGCACCCGTTTTATAAGTGCTGGTAAATTGAAAAGAGTTAAATCATGCCCAGCATTCACTTCAAGCCCAGCTGCAATCGCCGCATCAAATGTCGCTTCAATCCGATCCAGCTCTTCTTTGATACGCTCTTCTTTCACCAAAGCCCCATAAGGCCCAGTATAAATCTCAACACGATCAGCACTAACCGATGCAGCCTCAGTTACAATCTCTGGATCTGTATCCACAAATAAAGACACACGGCATTGAGCTTCATGAGAAATATCAATCACGCGTTTCAGCAACTCTTTATTTGAAGCCACATCCCACCCATGATCAGATGTATTCTGTGAAGGATCATCAGGAACAAATGTCACCTGATCAGGGCGAATATCTAAGATAAGCGCCATAAAGCGATCATCAGGATACCCCTCAATATTAAACTCTTTTGTTGGATAGCGCTCAGTGATCATCTCTTTAAGATCATATACATCTTGCCGTCTGATGTGTCGCTCGTCTGGTCGCGGATGAACGGTCAACCCATGTGCACCAGAGTCCAGCGCCAACGCACCAATACCAGTTACACTCGGCCAGGATAAATCTCTCCTGTTTCTCAACAGAGCAATTGCATTTAAATTCACACTTAAATGAGGTGCCATAATACTAGCCTAAAACTTTCAGGAAAAAGTATGAGTTAATTTGAAAAACCGATTTAGCTTATTCGCCCATTTTCTCAGAGCCACGAGAAATAGCCGCAATACCTGTGCGAGCAACTTCAACAAGTCCAAGTGGTTTCATAAGCTGAATAAACTGCTCAATCTTCCCAGACTTGCCTGTAATCTCAAAGACAAAATGGTCAATAGACGCATCAACAACTTGTGCCCGAAATGCTTCAGCAAGCCGCAAAGCTTCAACCCGGCTATCACCCTTACCAGCAACTTTAACTAACGCTAGCTCACGTTCAAGCGCTCGCCCTTTCACAGTCAAATCAGTTACATGATGAACAGGGATCAATCGTGAAAATTGAGCTTTAATTTGCTCAATAACCATCGGTGTTCCTTCAGTTACAACAGTAATGCGAGATAAATGCTTCTCGTGAGACGTCTCCGTCACAGTTAAACTGTCAATGTTATAACCACGACCAGAAAACAGCCCAATAACCCGCGCCAAAACGCCCGGTTCATTATCAACTAAAGCCGATAATGTATGCTTTTCAATTTGATCAGTTTCAGTGCTCATAGAAATGCTCTAATCTTTTAATCTATTGTTCTATATATAATAATGGGAAATCAGTGCAATCACACAAATTCCTTGTTTAGAGAGATCTAAACAAGGACCTTACCCTCTTCTTTAATCGCGCTTTGCAAATCATCCGCCTCAACATCCGACGCCAACAACATATTATTGTGCGCTTCACCTGAAGGGATCATAGGGAAACAATTCGCAAGCTTTTCAATCCGGCAATCAAAAAGAACAGGCTTGTCACATGCGATCATTTCCTTAATCGCATCATCAAGTTTTGCAGGATCATCACAACGAATTCCAACACCACCATAAGCCTCGGCTAATTTAACAAAGTCGGGCAAAGCCTCTGAATAAGAATGTGAATAGCGCCCACCATGTAGCAATTCCTGCCACTGACGAACCATGCCCATAAATTCATTATTCAAAATGAAAATCTTAATCGGTAGGTTGTATTGAACTGCAGTCGACATTTCTTGCATGGTCATTTGAACAGACGCTTCACCAGCAATATCAATCACCAACGCATCTCTGTGCGCCACTTGAACACCAAGAGCAGCAGGGAGACCATAACCCATCGTACCCAAACCACCAGATGTCATCCATCTGTTTGGGTTTTCAAAGCCATAATATTGCGCCGCCCACATTTGATGCTGACCAACTTCAGTTGAGATGTAAGTCTCTTGATCTTTTGTCAGTTCATAAAGGCGTTCAATCGCATATTGCGGCATGATCGATTTTTTAGACGGTTTGTAGCCAAGACACTTCTTGGAACGCCATTCATCAATCTGTCCCCACCATGCCTTTAATGCTTTTTTGTCAATTTGTTCGGCTTTGTTTTTCCAAATGCGGAGCATATCCTCAAGAACATGCCCAACATCCCCAATAATAGGCACATCAACGGGAACCGTCTTATTAATTGAAGAGGGATCAATATCGATATGAATTTTCTTGGAATTTGGAGCAAAAGCATCAATTCGTCCGGTGATCCGGTCGTCAAAACGGGCACCAACACAAACCATCACATCACAGTCATGCATAGCCCAATTCGCTTCATAAGTACCGTGCATTCCAAGCATGCCGAGCCATTTATCAGCACTAGCCGGATAAGCTCCAAGCCCCATCAAAGTTGAGGTAATTGGAACACCCGTTTTATTCACCAATTCACGAAGCAATTCACAAGCATTCGGGCCAGAATTGATCACACCGCCGCCGGTATAAAATAACGGCTTTTTAGCATTCGCCAACAGATCAACGGCTTCGCGAATGGCGCTTTGCTCGCCCTTCACAACCGGGCGGTAAGTCCGGTGCTTGATTTTCTTAGGGCCAATATATTCACCAAGTGCAAATTGAATATCTTTAGGAATATCAATCACAACGGGTCCAGGCCGTCCACTAGACGCCACATAAAAAGCTTCATGCATAACACGAGCTAAGTCAATCACATCTTTAACTAAATAATTGTGCTTGGTACAAGGCCGTGTGATCCCAACCGTGTCACATTCCTGAAACGCATCCGTTCCAATCAAGTGACTTGGTACTTGCCCAGTGATGCAAACCAAAGGAATTGAATCCAATAGAGCATCAGCCAAACCAGTAACAGCATTGGTTGCCCCCGGACCAGATGTCACCAGAAGGACACCGACTTTGCCAGTTGAGCGCGCATAACCTTCAGCCGCATGAGCAGCACCCTGCTCATGACGGACCAGAATATGCTCGATTTTTTCACTATTAAAAATCGCATCATAAATTGGCAAAACAGCACCACCTGGATATCCAAAAATATGGTCTACCCCTTGATCCGCAAGAGCTTGCAGAACAATATCAGCGCCTGACAGTGTCCGTGACATTCTAATCTCCAAATATTTAATATGACAAAAGCTCAAAAAATTGAGCTTTTCACCACACTAACCTAAAATTTAATGACTTAAAATAAATCACTTCAAAAAGATGAAAATTTCTAATCATCCAAAACCTTTAGATTAAAAGCCTTAATCATCAAAAAAGTGAATAAATTTAGTATATCAAGGCAGCCACACTAACCAATGCAAACTCATTGGTCAACAGTCTTCGTGAATTTGTGAAAAAATTTTAGGCATTAATCTTTCCATATATTGCGTATTAAGCTGATTCCACGAAATCATATTACGCCGAAGCCAGGTTAATTGTCGCTTTGCATAACGACGTGTTTGTTGCTGCGCTAGAGCCACGGCACAATCGAGATCCACATTTCCTTTTAGAAACCCTGCAAGTTCAGGCACCCCTAACGCTCTCATGATCGGCAAGCTTGTATCAAAACCAAGCTCTAATAGAGCCCGCACTTCACCAAGCCCATTGCCCGGTGCTTCATCAGCCACCATTTCCTTAAATCTACGATCAATTCGCTCATACAAAACTGCCCGCTCCCAACAAACAACAAAGCCGTGTACATCTTTAAATGACAACAAAGGCTGACTATTCGTTTCTTGCCAGTGTTTTAAAGACTTTCCCGTCCCCTCAATCACCTCAAGCGCCCTTATAACCCGCTGTGTATCCCCAGGCTTTAATTCAGCCGCCATCAAAGGGTCCTTGTCACTTAATATCTCATGCAGTCTTGGCGTTCCTAATCGCTCAGCCTCATCTCGCCAAAACTTGCGAGTTTCATCAGCAATATCAGGAACTTGAGAAAGCCCTTCAAGCAAAGCTTTATAATAAAGCCCCGTTCCTCCTACAAAAACAGGACGCTTTCCTTGCTGCTTAATATCACCAAGAACCTCACTCACATCCTCAAGCCATGCGCCGGTTGAATAAGCCTGCTTGCCACTAACATGCCCATAAAGCCGGTGCGGCACGCGCTCCATATCACTGATGGAAGGCCGTGCAGAGAGAATTGAGAGCTCCTTATAAACCTGACAACTGTCAGCGTTTACAATCACACCATTAAATTCCTCAGCCAAAGCCATGGCCAATGAAGATTTTCCACTCGCTGTTGCACCCGCTATCAAAATAGGCTTTGTCATAAATTTTCTGTTCCTGAAAACGAAAGGGTGAGCGATGAAAACTAGCCCTTTTTAACTGAATAAAATTCGAATATAAGTTCGTTAAAAGAATGTAGTATTACCAATTTTTAAAACACAACGTAATGAAATAGAGATAACCAATCAATGTCACAAACAAAAACAGCTGCCATTCTGACCATCATCGCCCCTGAAGGACAAGCTTTACTCAATGACAAGGCTCTATCAAACATAAAAGACAAATTAGAAATTAAAAGCGAACCACAATGGTTAGCGTTGGGCGAAGCCGTTGATCTAGAGCTCGATGTTCAGTGGAACCAAAAAGAAACCCAAAACAAAATAAAAACCGAAATTTCAGATTTACTTCAAGGTCACCCCTTTGATTTTGCCTTGCAACCAAATGAGCACCGCCGCAAGAAACTACTCATCTCAGATATGGACTCAACCATAATCGGCGAAGAATGCATTGATGAAATCGCTCACATGGCCGGCATCAAACCCAAAATCGCCGCCATTACAGAGCGCGCCATGCAAGGTGAAATTGAATTTGACGCCGCCCTTCGCGAGCGCGTTGGCTTGTTAAAAGGCCTTGATACCAAAGCTCTTGATACGGTCATCAGCGAGCGACTAAACCTCAACAAAGGCGCCAGAACCCTGGTTCAAACAATGGCCGCAAACAATGCCTATTGTGCCCTTGTCTCAGGCGGATTCACCTTCTTTACAGAAAAAATAGCAAAACTAACCGGCTTTCATATAACTCAGGCCAACACCTTAGAAATTGAAGATGATAAACTCACCGGCAACGTCATACCTCCAATTCTAGGAAGCGCGGCCAAAAAACAAGCTCTTGAACAATTCATCAATGAGCAGAAAATTTCACCTGAAAATACACTGGCAGTGGGTGATGGAGCAAACGATCTTGAAATGATCAAAGCCTCTGGCCTCGGCGTGGCATATTATGCAAAACCAATAGTAGCAGCTGAAGCAGATGCCTCAGTAAATCACACAGACCTAACCGCATTACTTTACATGCAAGGTTATAAAAAATCTGACTTTGTTACTGATTAATTTATCGCGAAGTGAAACAATAGAGACCTTACAAAAAATAACGAAACAGAAGTAAGAACATGATGACGAATAAACTCCCTTTCAGAAATCAAATGAAAATAAATATTCGCGTTATCTACACTCAACTCTTCTCTTTATTTTTTGCGGCTTTAGTCCTTATCTCTCCCTCAGCCATCGACAAGGCAAAAGCCGACAGGCACCAAGAAGCGGAATTAGAAAAACAGGTCAAACAACAAGCTGAAACTGAAAAAGCCCAAAAAACAATCACATCCCTGACAGAGCTTTTACAAAATCAAATCACTCAAAAAGCTTTGATTAAAAAATTAAAATCAGAATTAAGAAGCGCCCGAGAAGACGTTAGTAAAAAAGAAAT
>CAXIDO010000156.1:0-5732 GCA_964022745.1 uncultured Methyloligella sp.
ACGCACGGCAAAACATTTGCTCGAACGTGCTGGTTTTGGTGGCACCCCTGCAGAGATCGTCGAATTTGCCAAGCTAGATCCGAAAGCTGCTGTGCGCCGACTTGTTTATTTCGAAGGCGCGCCTAAAGATCTTCTGCCTTCCTTTGACCATTCTGGTGTGCACGACCCAGGACTCGAACCCTTTCCGTCTAGTCGCCCAGCAACGACAAACCTTGCTATCAAGCATGGCGAAGCTTTAGGCGTCAAGGTCAAAGCATCAGGCAACCGCAGGCTCCAGCCGGTTGTAAATCGCTTCTTTTACCGGCTACGTGCAAGTAAGCTTGAAACAAACCGCGTTTCTTACTGGTGGGCCAATAGGATGCTACGGTCGCCGCGTCCATTAAAAGAGAAAATGGCTCTTTTCTGGCACGGGCATTTTGCTGTCAATGAGAGCAAGGTTCGTGACTACCGAAAACACTTGAAACTTCTAGACGTTTTTCACCAACACGGCCTTGGTAATTTCCGAGAGCTCTTAATTGCTACGGCAAAGAGCCCAGCTATGCTCTCGTTTCTGGATGCAGGCGTTAATGTCAAGGGATCGCCGAATGAGAACTTCGCTCGTGAGATCATGGAATTGTTCACACTTGGCGTCGGCCGCTATACAGAAAAAGACATCCGGGAGGCTGCACGTGCATTTACGGGTTGGCACTACGATGACCTTAAATTTGTGGTTAGGGACGCCCAGCATGACAAGGGAAATAAGACTGTTCTTGGTAAGACGGGAAATTTCAGCGGTGAGGATATTGTCGATATCTTGTTAGAGCATCCAGCTGATGCGTTCATTGCAGCAAAGCTTTACCGCTATTTTGTTCATGACAAGCCTTCGCAAGAAATGACCAAGAAGCTGGCAGTTGTTCTTCGCAAGAACAATTATAACATCGCTGCACTGATGGAGACAATTTTTCTTTCGCGGGACTTTTATGCTTCTAAAAGCATCGGATCGATTATCAAAAGCCCTGTCCAACTTGTGGTGAGTACCTATCGTAAGCTGGAGCTCGACCGCGTTCCTGGTGTGCCGGATTTTAATAGTGCGACGCGTGAGCTTGGGCAGCACCTCTTTAACCCTCCGACTGTGGCTGGTTGGGCGCAAGGCCGGGCCTGGATCACCCCTAGCCTTCTCGTTGCACGCAAGAATTTTGCTTATGATGTCATATTCCCGGACATCAACTTTATACCCCATGACCGCTATCCTCCTGATCCGTTGATCCGTTCGGTATCAAAACGGCTAGCAGCTGGTGCGGTAATTTCTACGGCCACGAAACCTCCTGGTGTTGAGAAAAAGGAAAATATGTCGATGGCTAACCTCATGGCGGACATGGATCAGGATTTTAACACACGCTACGGTAGCTATCGAGGCTGGCAGATGGCCCTTGAGAAGGTAAAGCCGATACCACGTCATACGGCGGGGTTAGACCTTGCAGCAATTGTCAAACGGGTAAATTTGAAAAGCAGTGAACAGATTGTCGACCATTTCCTATTACGATTGATGAGTGTGCGATCAACTAGCGAACAGCGCCAAGTACTCATTACAGATTTTAAAAAGGAACTGGGTACAGATAATATCGAGGCCGCACGCAGTTATATTGAAGATCCGCTTCGCATGCTTTTGCACCGGATTATGAGTCTTCCAGAATATCAATTGGGCTAACCGCTCATTGCATGTGCAACTACGGACTTCATTTAAGGAGAATTCAATGAAGCACAAGGATAGCTTTAATACACAACGCCGCAACCTTTTGCGGCTTGGTGCTTGCGGCAGTGCTTACGGACTATTGGCCCCTTTTATGGGTGGCTTCGCGTTCGCTCGAGAAATGCTTGCAGAAAACCGGATCCTTGTTGTATTGGAACTTTCCGGGGGCAATGATGGTCTCAATACCGTCGTGCCATTCCGTAATGACAACTACTACAAACTGCGTCCAAAGCTAAGTCTAAAAGAAAATACGTTGCGTAAGATCGATGGGGATTATGGGTTCAACACACACATGGCTGGCCTTGAGAAACTTTACAAGGATGGCCGTATGGCGATCATACATGGCGTGGGGTATCCGCAACCGTCTTTCTCGCACTTTAACTCCATGGCTTTTTGGCACACGGGAGCCCCGACTAGTGGCGAGCCTTACGGCTGGGTCGGGAGACTTGCCGATGTACTACTGCCGAAAGGAACGCCGCATGCGATAGTGAATGTTGATGCGACGCAATCACTTGCCGTCCGGAGCAAACACCATGTTCCGGTTGTCTTTGACGATCCCACCCGGTTTGCCCCTAAGGGGGCTCTTTTTGAGGCCGAAGCGGGTGACAAAGGTGACGTGCAGAATGCGTCACAAAGCTTTTTGCGCGAGATAGCTCGCAGCGCAAAGGAAGCTTCTGCCAAAGTTGGTGAAGCCTGGGATAACTATAAGTCTCCGATCGACTATGGATTGGTAAACCTGGATCTGCCAAAGATTGCCTCTCTTATTGAAGCACGCATGCCAACACGGCTTTATTACACATCGTTTAGAAACAATGCATTTGACACCCATGTCCAACAATCAAATCTGCACTCCAGGCTGTTGACCTATTTTTCAGATGCTGTTTATGCTTTTCTGCAGGATATGGAGCGCATTGGTCGGGCCGATGATGTGATGGTTTTGGTGTTCAGTGAATTTGGACGGCGTGCTGCGGAAAACGCTAACCTCGGCACCGACCATGGCACGGCGAATGTCATGTTTGCACTTGGCAACGGTGTCAACGGTGGGCATTTTGGCACCCCCTCCAATCTCACGGAATTAGATGAGACAGACAACATCCTTCACACCACTGATTTTAGGCAGGTGATCGCCAGTGTGATCGAGGACTGGTTGCAACACCCCAATGCACAAGACGTTTTGAATGGTAAATACGATAAGCTCGGTATTTTCCGTTAGCGCTTCAAATGCCCACTAGCAACCGCTTTCTTTGTTGCGCTTTAGATTGCCCACTAGCAACCGCGCTCTTTTGTTTGCGCTTCAGATTGCCCACTTGCAACCGCGCTTTAAGCCGTGCCTTTACCAACTTCTTCCATCCATTCTTCGATGGTGATTATGCCGCCTTCTTTTTCTGGGCGGCCTTGGTCTTTGGGTGGTAGGACATCTTGTACGAGGTCGATGTGTTTCCAGCTTGCAAGCGGTGTTGTTTCCCCTTCTGCCGGGACATATCGGTTTTGCTCGAGTTGTTGCATTTTGTGAATGTATCTTGGGCAATTGACCCATAATTTGGAAAGTTCCACGCGGACGATTAATTCGGCTTCTTTGAAATAATCAAGCAAAGGATCATCTTTAACAATGGTTGCTGTGCCATGAACACGTAATCTTGCTGGGGTCTCAAAATTTATAAATAACAACCCGACCTCAGGCTTTTTTGTGATATTTCCCATTGAGTAAAACATGCCGTTGCCGTCGTAAGAAGGAAAAGCCAGCGTTGTTTCATTGATGAGTTGAACGAAACCTTTAGCGCCCCCTTTATAGGACACAGTTGGATGCCCCTCATGATTGATGGTTGAAAGGAAGAACATGTTTTGGCTTTCAATGAAGGCTTTGTCATTGTCATCAAATTCAGTTTTAACAATGATCTCTTCTAACCTGTCTGCGAGCTTTCTTGTTTCAAACTGGTCTTGTAAATCTCTGTGCTCCTTGCCGTACATCTCATTCATCATCACTCTCCTTTTGAAACAAGTTTTTAACAAACCTATTCTGCCCTTTGTAATCTGTCATATTATTATTTTCACTTAGTCTATTTTTCTTTCTGCGGATGGTCATGATTGATGCTTATTTTAGAAAAACTTGCTTCACAAAAAGTTTAGTGTTTGTGAAAATGAAACTGATGATTTTTCTTGTAAAACTTGTTTTGAACACACATCTAGATAGCAATGACAAAACATTTACCTCAAAAAGATGAAATGAGGATCTTATGATCGATTTATATAGCTGGAGCACACCGAATGGTTGGAAAGTTTCAGCAGCTCTTGAAGAACTTGAACTGCCTTACACTGTTCATGAGATTGATATCAATACGGGCATTCAAAAGGAGCCTGATTTTTTAAAGATTAATCCGAATGGTCGCATTCCCGCGATTATTGACCGAGACGCCGATGATCTCACGATTTTTGAGTCTGGTGCTATTTTGGTTTATCTCGCAGAGAAAACTGGGCGTTTAATGCCATCTGACCTCAAGGGCCGGTTTGAAGTGATGCAATGGCTTATGTTTCAAATGGGCGGTGTTGGCCCGATGCAGGGGCAAGCTCATGTGTTTTATAGATATTTCCCAGAAAAGATCCCAGCTGCTATTGAGCGATATCAGAAAGAGACAAAGCGACTTTATACCGTGTTAAATGATCGCCTTGCTGACGTTGAGTATTTAGCAGGCGACTATTCTATTGCTGATATTGCAAACTGGGCCTGGGTTCGTAAATATGAATGGGCCGGTGTTCCTATTGATGATTTACCCCATTTAACAAGATGGCTAACCGCTCTTGAAGCGCGTCCTCAATTACAAAAGGGATGCCGCGTTCCTTTTGAAACAACTTTTGACAAAAATGAAGACACGACTGACGTTGTGAAAGGCATACAGGGAATTGTAACTTAAGGGGCTTTTATTAGTCCTACAGTTTAACTTTTTCTGCGCCTTTAATTGCCATAAAGAAAAGCATATTCTAGAAGTAGATATTTCTAGAATATGCTGAATAAAAAAACATAAATTCATTGAATAACGGCTCCTTCAAACCAATAAAACAAAAACTCGTGGTGCACTAAAGTGCGAACCTCCAGCACGAAAAAATGGGCCCGTTTCTATGGACCAAACCTAACCTTTTAAATACCCTTTGGTAATAGGCCGCTCAGAGCGCTGATCAATTCGCACTAAAAGCACAAGAAACAAATTAGATGTGCGTTCGTTTTCTGAGCCCCTAGAAATACTGCCAGGGGAGAGATTAGGGTTGTGGTCAAAATCAATCGAAGACAGTTTGCAAAGAAAGCTGGTGTAGCTGCATTTGCCGCATCAGCACTTGGATCATCTCCACTTGGAACGTCATTAGTTGGCTCATTTGCCTATGCGCAGGGCAAGGGCAAAGTCGTTATTATCGGTGGCGGTGCAGGTGGTGGGACTGCAGCTCATCTCATCAAAAGGCAAGCCCCTCACCTTGATGTGACACTCGTCGAAGTAAACCCGCACTACACAACGTGTTTCTTTTCAAACCTATATCTTGGCGGGCTACAAACTCTTGGCTCGCTTGTACATGGCTACGACGGATTAAAAAAGCTTGGTGTCAATATCATCCATGACATGGCGCTTGATGTTGATACGAAGCGAAAAACAGTTTTTCTCAAAGGCGGCGACCAGCTCACCTATGACAAGCTGGTTCTCTCGCCTGGCATAGACTTTAAGTGGGAGGATATCGAGGGGTATACCCCAGACGCAGCGCAGAAGATGCCGCATGCCTGGAAAGCCGGAGTGCAAACCAAAATTCTTAAAAACCAACTGGAAGGTTTGAGAGATGGAGGATTGGTTGTGATGTCAGCGCCGCCTGATCCATTCCGTTGTCCGCCAGGGCCGTATGAACGCGCTTCAATGATTGCCCATTACCTCAAAACCCATAAACCAAAATCCAAGCTCATCATTTTTGATCCCAAAGCAGAATTTGCTTTAATGAATTTGTTCCAGCAAGGCTGGGAAAGGCACTA
>CAXIDO010000157.1:0-5689 GCA_964022745.1 uncultured Methyloligella sp.
ACAAAATATGTTATGAAAACAAAAACTTACATCCTACAAACAAGCCCTAAGGCCCTAAAAGTCTGAAATAATGCCTTTTGTTTCCCAATCTCCGAAACGAACAGGATCAGGCCCCTCTCGCCCACCAATTTCTTTAGGGATTTCAGCTTGTTTTTGCTGTTTTTTTCGTAATTCAGCCTCTTCTAAAGCTCGCTGTGCAACTGGCGAAAGTTTCTTTTTATCTTTATTTTCATCCATAAACTGATCTCTTTACCCTTGCGAGTTAAACTTGTCATACCCATATTAGCTTCACTATTATAGTATAAATTAAATCACGGCATAAAGTCATTTATTAGAGATTAGAAGCTAGATAAATTGTATTCCTAGCACGATTGCTAATTACGGATGCCGGGCCGGTTGCTTATTGTGGATGCTCGCAGCGGTTTCTGGTGGGAAACTGAAGCTGCATTAAAGACAATGGGCAACCGAAGGAGCACTAAAAGAGAAAGAAACAAAAAATGAGCTACGTCAAAACCGCATTACTTCTTGCTGTAATGACAGCCCTGTTTACAACAATTGGCGCCATCATGGGCGGCCAAACAGGCATGCTTATCGCATTTGCCATAGCAATTGCTATGAACCTGTTCAGCTATTGGAATTCTGACAAAATGGTTCTCTCAATGCACAATGCAGTTGAAGTAGACAGACAATCTGCTCCAGAGTTCTACAGCATTGTCGAGCAACTTGCTATGAATGCAGACTTACCAATGCCAGCCGTTTATGTCATCCACACAGATCAGCCAAATGCCTTCGCCACGGGGCGCAATCCAGAAAATGCTGCTGTCGCTGCCACTACAGGCCTTCTAGATGTGTTAACGAAAGAAGAAGTCGCTGGCGTAATGGCCCACGAATTCGCCCACATTAAAAACCGTGACACTCTTATCATGACCATCACAGCAACCTTCGCTGGTGCCATCTCAATGATCGCCAATTTCGGCATGCTCTTTGGTGGACGCAGAGAAAACGGCCCAGGAATGATCGCCACAATAGCAATGATGTTCTTAGCTCCCATGGCAGCTGGTTTAGTTCAAATGGCCATCAGCCGGACAAGAGAATATGAAGCCGATAAAATAGGGGCTGAAATTTGCCAACGCCCACTATGGCTTTCTTCTGCCCTATATAAAATTGCGATTGCCGCTGGCCGCACACCTTTTACAGAAGCTGAAGAAAATCCAGCTGCCGCACATATGTTCATTATCAATCCGTTGAGTGGCCAGAAAATGGATAATTTATTCTCAACTCACCCGGATACAGAAAACCGTATCCAGGCTCTGGAAAACTTGGCTGAAGATTGGGGGCAACTAGAGGCTCCCACAGGTCAACCTATGGGTTTTTCTTCACATCAATCAGCTAACTTTAATCTGTTTGGTAATGAAGGTAGTGTAAGAAGAACGTCTGGCGAAGAACCTGGTCCCTGGGACACACAACCCAATAATAATCAAGCTAAGAAAAAAGACAAATTCGGCGGACCCTGGGGGTAATAAGTAGGGATAATAAGCGGGAGTAAAAACACCACAACCCTCAACCCGCTCCCTAAAAAACGGGCTAGCCCGCTAACCCGTTAGTCTTGTTTGAAGAGGGCGGTTGCGGTGAGGCCGGCAATAGCAGCTAAGATGACAGCAAACACACCGTAGAAAAACGGATAGTCATAAGCAAAATTATAAATCAAACGCTCAAAGCCAGATTTATGAATTGTAATTGGAGTGCTGCGTCGTCCCAAAAGTTTCCCACCTCGAAACAGATAAACATCAGCAAAAAATTCACCTGATGGCACATTCGCATCCAATTTGATATTCACTTGAAACAACCGGTCACCAACAATTTTAACACCGCTCGCACCAGATTTGTACAACCCCTGTTTCTCCATAATCCGAACAACTGCCTCAGAATATTGTTCAGCCAGATTGCTATCCTCAACATCAATATTACGGGAAAGTTCACTGACTAAGGACGGGAAACCAATATCTAAACTATCAAGCAAAGACGCAGGCGCAATGTCAAGCAATGGACGCGAGCTAGCAACTGAATAATAGAGCGGAACAGAGCTAACTTTATTTGGATTTTTATTCACCCAAATACCAAAGGTTCTTTCTTTTTTACGAGCCACAAGTCCCTTTTTAGGCCCCCTGACCACAACTATAACATCAGGCTTATTATCAGGCCTGATCTCACCTTCAATCGCCCCAAAAAGAAAAATATTCGCGCCAGTAAAATTCCATTCAATCGGAACTTTATCGACAGTCAAGTCAGTGATAACACCATCAGCAGCTTGAACAGAAGGAGAGAAAACCAACAAAGAGAATGAGAGTAAGAAAACACTCAAAATACGGTGTGATAGAATGTAAGAGGTGCTGATCATTAAAAGCCCCCTAACATCTGAGACACAGAATAAAGTTCATCAGGCTCAATAATCAAATCAACAAGCATTCGCAAACAAACTGCAAGAACCATAAAGCCAAGCAAAGCTCTCATTTGTTCACCGCGTAAATGCTGCCCAACACGAACACCAAATTGCGCTCCAATCACTCCTCCAATCATCAATAAAAGAGCCAACACAACATCAACAGTTTGATTTGAGGTCGAATGAAGAATGGTCACAATAGCCGTGACAAACACAATTTGAAAAAGAGACGTTCCGACAACAATGTTCGTTGGGATCCGCAACAAATAAATCATCGCTGGCACAATAATAAAACCACCACCTACACCCATAAGGGCTACCAACAAACCAACCAATAAACCTAAGATCAAAGGAGGTAGAGCACTGATAAATAACTTAGAGCGATGAAATCGCACTTTAAGCGGCAAGCCATGAATCCAGCTATGACGTGATTTATTCCGTTTAGGTGTAATATTTAATTTTGAACGGCGCATTGAGTTCAAGCGATCAAGCATCATCAATCAACCGATAACACCAAGAAACGTCACATAAGCTAATGAAATAATCAGATCTATCTGACCGATCGAGCGAAGCCAGCGAACCAACTCAACACCAATAAAAGAGCCAACAATACCACCAATCAGTAAGATAGTGCCAAGCTTGACATCAACATTACCCCGCTTCCATTGCGCCAAAGCACCTGAAATAGAAGACGCAACAATTTGATTAGCTCCTGTCGCGACAGCAACGGTCGGTGGAATGCCAGTAAAGATCAATAAGGGCGTCATAAGAAAGCCCCCTCCAACCCCAAAAAGGCCAGAAAGGAAACCAACCGCTCCCCCCATTGCAAAAATCGCAAAAATATTGACGGAGATTTCAGCTATCGGCAAATAAACTTGCATCGGCGAACAAATCCCAACAGTGGCACTACGAACTTAAAACTCTACACCCCAAAAGAAAAAACAAAAGATCGCCACCGAGAACAGACTGATGGAGGATCAAAAAATCTTTTCGTCAAAATGAGAATGACATGAAATGTCAAAATGTGAATGACACAAAATTTAATAGTACAGCAAAGATATTCAACTTTTTTAATATATAAAAAAAGATTTGTATATGAAAACAACAAAGAGAATAAATATCTTCTTCTAACTATTCTGACCATCAATTTATAGGACGTCAATCACAAAGCCTATAAATCATTAAGCTCATAAGTCTTTAAAAAAGAGCAAAACAAATCGATAAAGACACCTAAAAAAAAACTCAAAACTGATTAAAGGGAGGCCTTATTCAACTTTTGAATCAAGTCAGGGTTAATTTTACCCGTAATCGGCAGTCCCTTGTCTTTTTCAAATTTCTTAACTGCACGAATAGTTTCCTCATTCATGGATCCATCAGCAGCCTTAAGACCATATCCCAATTTGCGAAGTAAAATCTGTGCAGTTAAAATACGAGATCGGGAAACAGTTTCATGAGCATGAGACATCGTGCTTGTAATATGAGAAGAAATACGTCCCACATCATTCGCTTTAGCATCAATTGTTAAAGCTCTCCAACCTTGAAGCAATTGGCTTGCCTTAAGTAATTCTTCTTTTTTGAGTTTTTTCTCAAGCGTATCTCGGCGGGCCGCAGCATCAACATCACCCTGACGAGCCGCTAATGAAAACCATTTGTAAGCTTCAACATTATCCTTTTTAAGACCAACACCATTTTGATAAAGAATAGCTAAATTAAACTGGCTATCTGCCAAATTACGATTAGCCGCTTGCTTAAACCAATAAATAGCAGCTTTATAATCTGTGTCTTCCTTATCAAGTGCTGTACTGATCACAGCCAAGTTATGCATCGCTTTAACATTACCAAGCATTGCAGCACGTTGATACCAAACTTTTGCGCGCCCTAAATTCTTTTCAATACCGCGTCCACGCTCATAATAAGTCGCCAACCGATATTGAGAAGGAGCAAATCCTTTAGAAGCCCCTTGCATGTACCATTTTACAGCCTGTTCAGCATCTTTCGGAACACCAAGACCATAGCTAAACCGACGCGCCACTTCATATTCAGCGCGCACATCACCGCGTGCTGCTGCCAACCGTAAAGAATAGGGGCCAATTAAAGCTGGTGGCATACCAAGTTTTACACCGCCCCCATCTAAAACTGGTTGATCCGAAGGTTGATCTAATTTAATACCATTTTCACCAATATTACCTGTGACCTCAGGCTCTTTTCCCATGATAGGTGATGATGTTTTATAGTTGTTCATCAAAGAACCAAGCCGGTCATCTGACTTACTATTGTTTAAAGGCTTTTCCTTTAACTCGTTTTTTTCTTTATTCTTTTTATCTGGCTTTATTGAGGTCTTAGCTGATTTTTCTAAAGAATCACCCTGCCCCAAAACGCCCTTTACAGTTGCAACTATATTAAAGATAGCACCTTGAAAACCTTTCGTATTCCCACGAAAAGCAATACCTGTTGCTGCCAAAAGCAAAGCAATTACAACAACAATGACAACCGCACGCAATCCTCGAGGTTGCATCGTATGCAAGTCTGCATCATTTGAAACAATATCAGCATTATTAAATTGATCTCTAAGTGTTGCACTCTTTGCTAAAAAGTCATCCCCTTGAACATGACCCTGTGTCCCACCAAGTTCAGCACCTTGAATTCCAGAAGGAGTTCCATCTAATTTTTGATTAACAGTAGAAGCAGACATCCGAGCTGACATTGTTCCATCTCCTGTTTCTTTTTCAGGTTTCCCGAAAGAACGCTCTGAGGCAGATTTACTCATAGCTTGCCTTAACTTCGCAATGGCATCCGCATCTTGATCACTAGAAACAGTCTCACCCGGTTTTGCATCAAAACTTTCCAAAGCTTCCGGAGATAAAAGAGGAGGAACCTCATCAACTGACGATTGTATATCAGTAATCCGAGCAGTCAGGTCAGACCTATCACCAGCTAAATTCTGGTTTTCTTTATTATCTGAAGGAACCTGAATTTCATCAACACGATAGTCTTTAGACATGTTGACATTATCACCGGCAGTTTCATTTTGTTTCTGTCTTGCTTCTACAAAAGCCGGTACTGTATTCTGTTTAGCCTCAGGAGCAGCAGATCTAAGACCTTCCCTTCCGTCACCATCTGTCGATAACGGTGCTACAGGGTCAATTTTCTTATCTAACTTTTGAGCCTCATTAGAATCTGCTGAAATTTGAGATACAGACTCCATTTTCATGAGAGCACGACCAAGCTTATCGATCGTTTCTTGAGTTT
>CAXIDO010000158.1:0-5645 GCA_964022745.1 uncultured Methyloligella sp.
CAAGCCTTTTACAAATAGCAAAAAAGCTAAAATATGAAACGATAGATGCAATGGTAGCTGAGTTGCGTCGCTCTGAAGCAACCTCTTTAAAGAACCAAATTGTTGAAGCAATGACCATCAATGAATCATTCTTCTTCAGAGATAAAACGCCGTTCGACAACTTTGAAAACATCATGTTGCCGAAATTACTGGAAGCTAAAAAAGCTCAAAAACATCTACGCATATGGAGTGCTGCAGCGTCTACTGGTCAAGAAGCTTATTCACTAAGCATGATTATGCAGGAATATGCAGCTGAACTAGAAGGCTGGCGCATTGAAATCATCGGAACTGATCTTTGCTCAGAAGCTTTGGAAAAAGCAAAGGCCGGACTTTATAGTCAGTTTGAAGTTCAGCGCGGCATGCCGGTTAAGTACTTGGTGAAAAACTTCAAGCAAGTAGGTAGCATGTGGCAAGTGAACTCAAAAATCAGGTCATCCGTTCAATATCGCCAATTTAATTTGCTAAACAGTTTTAACCTTCTTGGTCGTTTTGATATTATTTTCTGCAGAAATGTTTTGATCTATTTCGATAAAGAAACAAAGTCAGATATCATAGAGAGAATGGGCAAACAAACAAATCCAAATTGTTATTTGGTACTTGGCGCATCAGAAACTTTAGTTGGTCTGAACGATAGTTTCGGAACAGTCCCAGATGCAAGAGGCCTATATCAAATCAAAGATCAAGCCGGTAACAAGCCAGCAAGTGCATTCACAAAACCTGCTACTTCTACACCGTTAGCAAAAACCGGAACAACAGGAAGAAACTTTACTCGCTAATTGAATAAGGTTTCGAATAAAAGTTTTATAGAAATGGCGCTGACTTTCAGTGCCATTTTTTATTAGCTGAATAAACAAGCTAATAATACATATGCCCACCACTTGAGAAAAATAAAAATTCACATAACCGATGAAGGAATACTGCCCATTTTCGAGCAGTAGGACATAGCGTAGCATCAGCGAAACTCGGCGTTTAGCACCGCATAGCGCATAGTGCTGCATATTGCATAGTGCGGTTGTTGGTGGGCAACTGAAGCATATCAAAATGTAGGCCCAATCGCCTTAACGATTGGAATTAGCCGTGAGAATAAAAAAAGAGCAGTCAATAAAGAGTGCTCTTTTTAAATAATTTGTTTATGTAATAAAAAAGAAGGCTTAAGCAGCTTCGTGCTCGCCTTCATGCTCAAGTTGCAACGGACTATCATCATCCGCATCGCGCAATACATAACCCCGGCCCCAAACAGTCTCAATATAATTCTTACCTTCACATGCAGCAGAAAGTTTTTTACGAAGCTTACAGATAAACACATCAATAATCTTCAATTCCGGCTCGTCCATACCGCCATAGAGGTGGTTAAGGAACATCTCTTTCGTCAAGGTTGTACCCTTGCGAAGAGATAGCAATTCAAGCATTTGATATTCTTTGGAAGTCAGGTGAACCCGTTGGCCATCAACTTCAACAGTTTTAGCGTCAAGGTTCACTTTAAGATCGCCAGTTGTAATAACAGATTGCGCATGTCCCTTAGAGCGACGCACAATTGCATGAATACGTGCAACTAGTTCATCTTTGTGAAAAGGCTTGGTCATGTAATCATCAGCACCAAAGCCAAGGCCGCGAACTTTATCGTCAATTCCAGCCAAACCAGATAGAATCAAAATAGGAGTTTTGACTTTACTTACACGTAAAGTTTTCAAAACTTCATATCCACTCATGTCTGGTAAATTAATGTCGAGAAGAATGATATCATAATCATAGATCTTGCCAAGATCTGCCCCTTCTTCTCCAAGATCAGTCGTGTAGACGTTGAAACCTTCAGACTGAAGCATCAAGTCGATACTTTGCGCTGTAGCGCTATCATCCTCAATGAGTAATACCCTCATCATATGCCCCTCTTTATAAGCCGTTAACCGGCGACTGCCCATAAAACTTAAATTCAAGCGTCCAGAATATCGCTTGATTTAAATCTTCTCTTTACAAAGTTACGGGCAAGAAGTTAACAAATCCTAATTTGTATTGAAAAAACAATAACATCACTCGGCTTTTCTTATAAAAACGGCACTTTTCTTAAGAAAAAGGCAATCTTCATAAAAAAAACTTTAACAAAAGGTCTCTTCGTAAAGCCACATCACAAGAGACAGACGAGTTACTTTGGATGATAATGAGGTACGCTAAAATAGATTATTATTAGGTGCTCTTTTAATTTATTACCGAAACGTTACCTGATTTGCCCGAATCAACGCAACCAAAAATGGCAAAAATTAGTTTATTTTTTTTAACCTAAAGATATCACTCATAAAATTTAAATTTTGCAGTCACATAAAACTTAAGGTGGCTAGTTAAGCCATCTTAAAAACGCATTATGCAAGAATGCCCCCATTATACTTATGACTGTTAAACTGATAACATCCCCTTCATCAAAATTGGGTACATAAAGAACAGGTAACCAATTCATTAACGAATGCTTAATAACGTGAGTGCCATTGTCGAAGTGATTTGTCAAAGCCATTGATTGATTCTCCCACAGCCAACAAAAGAGGTCACTTTTTGAAAGCCTTTAAACAAGAATTAGCAAACATCCAGACCAAGAAAATTTATGGTCGTGTGAAAGCTGTTCAAGGTGTGATGATCGAGATCGCAGGTCCATTAGCAGTATTTGGAATTGGTGCGCGCTTGAAAATTGAGCGCGATCACTCAAGCCCAATCATGGTTGAAGTTGTCGGCTTTAAAGAAGGCGTTGCATTGGCCATGCCGTACGGGAGTTTAGATGGCATTAGTATGGGGGCTAAAGCTCACCTTCATTCAAGTAACAATGATGTCTCGCCTTCTGAAAACTGGCTGGGTCGTGTCGTAAATGCATTGGGTGAGCCGATAGATGGTAAGGGACCATTGGAAAATGGCAACCAGCCTGTACCATTACGTAATTCACCCCCGCCAGCCAATCAAAGAAACAGAGTGGGCGAGCCACTTGATCTTGGCGTGAAAGCTTTAAACTGTTTTGCCACCTGTTGTGTGGGACAACGGTTAGGGATTTTCGCGGGCTCAGGCGTTGGTAAGTCTGTCCTTATGTCAATGCTAACCAAAAACGCCTCTGCAGATGTTTTTGTGATTGGTCTCATCGGTGAACGGGGAAGAGAAGTTCAGGAATTTATTGAAGATAACCTCGGTGAAGAAGGTTTAAAAAGATCTATTGTTGTTGTTGCCACGTCAGATGAAGCAGCGTTAATGAGGCGGCAAGCGGCTTACATGACCATGAGCCTGGCTGAATATTTCAGGGATAAAGATCACAGCGTCCTGTGCATGATTGATAGTATCACACGTTTTGCAATGGCTGGACGTGAAATCGGGCTCTCGGTTGGTGAGCCGCCGGCAACAAAAGGCTACACGCCAACAGTATTCGCGGAATTACCAAGGCTGTTAGAGAGAGCCGGGCCAGGCACGGATAAGGGCTCAATCACAGGGTTATTCACAGTGCTCGTTGAAGGTGATGATCATAACGAGCCCGTCTCTGATGCAGTACGTGGTATTTTGGACGGACATATAGTTATGGAGCGTTCCATTGCGGAACGCGGACGCTATCCGGCTATAAATGTTTTAAAATCAATTTCCCGAACTATGCCAGAATGTGTGCCAGAACAGTACAGACCCGCTATTTATAAAGCGCGTCAATATATGAGTACCTTCTATGATATGGAGGAAATCATCCGTATGGGGGTCTATAGACGCGGTTCTAACCCTGAAACAGACGCTGCCATAGATTACACCGAAAGGCTGGAACAGTTTTTGCAGCAAGGTAAATCAGAAGCGACCTCACTTAATGATGGCTATGAAGAATTAGTTCAGATTTTAAGTTGAAATTGTCAAAATGTTAATGATGAATCAGTATGATATTTTTTTGTATTGGTTCGAATTGTGTAAAGGGTATCGAACATGAAATCTCGCGAAACTCTTATTCGTTTGCGCAAGTTTGACGTGGACGAAAAGCGTCAAAAAGTTGCAGCCATTGAGGCTATGATAAACGACTTTAAATCTATGGCAGATGATCTGGATAATCAGGTTCTGTCAGAACAGCAACGCGCAGGCGTTGATGATATTAATCATTATGCTTATCCAACATTCGCAAAAGCGGCTGTACAGAGACGTGACAATCTCATGATCTCAATAGCTGATCTTGAAGCCAAGATGGATGCCGCAAATGATGAACTTCAAGATGCTATGAAAGCATTGAAGAATGTGGAAATTCTTGAAGAACGTGATATGGCTCGCACGCGAGTTAAAGCGGCAAGAAACGAGCAGAACAGCCTGGATGAGTTTGCTCAGAACATGTCGCGTTTAGTAACTCGTTAAAGACCTGTTCACTAAAGAATATTTAGTGAAAATTCATCAAGCAGACCGTGATGATCTAAATCTACAAAACGCAGCTTTATAAGCTGCGTTTTTGTTTTTATGGCATCAAGTAGAGCGTGTCAGATAATTTTGAATTCATAAATAAAGCTTCTGAAGTATCCAATAGAAGAAGGGAGTGCTCTACTTCAGAGTACGGACATGGCAGCGTGAGTTGCCCGGCGCTAGCGCCGTCCCATCGGAGGGCTTTTCGAATAAAAAAAAAAAAAATAGCCCGCGAGACATAATAAAGCATCTTGTTAAATTTGTTTATAAACTGCAAAATAGAAAGCTCAATTAAGTTCAGAGGTTTCTTATGTGCAAGAGTCTTATAAAAAGAGGGGTGATCGCGGGAGCAGTGCTTCTCTCATGTACCGCTTGCGCCAAAAACCCCATTGAAATCCCTGAAGTTGATATTTCCTCTGTAAAAGTTCCATTAGCAGATGCAGACCTGACTTCTTCTTTAAATGGAGAAATCGTCAAAGGTAATTATATCGCAATTTATAGCGGCATTGCGTTGGGGCTGCGTCAGTGTTGGTTAGTTGATGACTCACCCCTGGGAAAGGCGCAGTTCTTTGCCAGAAACAAAGCTGATGGCTCAGAGAAAAAAGCAGATATATTTATTCACAAACCCGCCGTTCATCCAAAGCGCGGGCCTCGTATTTTCTCAGTTCACCTAAAACCAGCAAGCGCAAACACAACAGAAGTGCGTCTGGACAATCGTCACTTAACACCAGAAGATGAAGAGAATGTCACAAGAGATATTCGAAGCTGGATGAAAGGCGAAAAAAGCTGCACTGACCACGCGGCTCAAAAACAAAATACTGAAAAAGATAGCACCAAAAAAACGACAAAAATTACTCTGCCAGTAAGGAAATAGCGCGATTGCTGGTGAACAACCTGAAGCGCAAACAAAAAAGCGCGGTTGCTGATGGGCAACCTAAAGCGCAAACAAAAAAGCGCGGTTGCTGGTGGGCAACCTAAAGCGCAAACAAAAAAGCACGGTTGCTGGTGAGCAACCTAAAGCGCAAACAAAAAAGCGCGGTTGCTGGTGAGTAACCTAAAGCGAAGACAAAAAAGCGCGGTTGCTAGTGGGCAACTGAAGCGCCACTAAAAAGAAAAGCCGTGACAGAAAATAAGCAATAAAAAAGCGACAGCCTCGCAGCCATCGCTTTAAAAATACAGTAATTTCAAAAGAAATTACATCTGCACGATTTCAGTGCGTTGAT
>CAXIDO010000159.1:0-5621 GCA_964022745.1 uncultured Methyloligella sp.
ATCTCCACCAACTCGTCATCATTAATATACGACAGTGCCCGCTCTAAGCTCATCTGCATTGGTGTGGTCAAGGTTGTCGCATCATCCTTACCGGCAGCGCGAACGTTGGTGAGTTTCTTACCCTTAATGACATTCACTTCAAGATCATTACCTCGAGTATGTTCGCCAACAATCATCCCTTCATAAACTCTCACACCGTGACCAATCATCAAAGGACCACGTTCTTCTAAGTTCATCAGAGCAAAAGCAACTGCATCGCCCATGTTGTTTGAAATAAGGACACCTGTATGACGTCCTTGAATTTTCCCTTTATGAGGTTCAAAAGCATGGAACACACGGTTCATAATCGCAGTACCACGAGTATCAGATAAAAGCTCAGAGTGATACCCGATTAACCCTCGTGTTGGCACTCGCATGACCAAACGTTGACGACCACCACCAGAAGAGCGCATATCAAGCAAATCACCTTTGCGCTCAGAAAGTTTTTGAACAACAACGCCTGAATGTTCTTCATCAACATCAATGGTCACTTCTTCAATTGGTTCATGACGCACACCATCGATGGTTTGATAAACCACCTTCGGGCGAGACACAGTCAACTCAAACCCTTCACGGCGCATAGTTTCAATCAAAATAGAAAGCAGCAATTCACCGCGGCCAGCTACTTCAAAACTATCTCTATCTTCATCATTAAGAGTAATTTGTAGAGCAATGTTGCCTTCAGCTTCTTGTAATAGGCGATCACGAATAACACGGCTTTGTACTTTAGAGCCTTCTTGCCCAGCAAATGGACCATCGTTAATTCTAAATGTCATAGAAAGCGTTGGTGGATCAACTGGGTCAGCTTCAATTGGTGTCGTTACTTCAGGGTCACATAAAGTGTCAGCAACAGTCGCTGTCGTCATTCCGGCAATGGAAACAATATCACCAGCGCTCGCGCTCTCAACAGGCACACGGTCAAGGCCTTGGAATGCAAGCACCTTAGAAATTCTACCCTTTTCAGCAATCGAGCCATCGGCAGATAAAGCGTTGATCGATTGATTAGGAGTAACAGTACCAGAGGTCACACGGCCTGTTAGGATGCGGCCAAGAAAAGGATCTGAACCAATGGTGGTCACAAGCATGGAAAACGCACCTTCTTTCTTTTCAGGTGCAGGCACATATTTGGTCACAAGATCAAATAAAGGTTCCATATTTTCTTGTGGACCCTCAGCATTGACAGCCATCCAGCCTTGCTTTGCTGAACCATAAAGAATTGGAAAATCGAGCTGTTCCTCGTTGGCATCCAAATTGGCAAAGAGATCAAAAACCTCATCTACTACTTCTTCGTGCCGCTCTTCAGGTTTATCAATCTTGTTAATAGCAACAATTGGGTTAAGACCAAGCTTAAGAGCTTTGGAGACCACAAATTTGGTCTGAGGCATTGGGCCTTCAGCGGCATCAACCAAAACAATAACACCATCAACCATATTCAATATACGCTCAACCTCGCCGCCAAAATCAGCGTGACCAGGAGTATCAACAATATTAATGCGTGTATCTTTCCAGATGATAGACGTAACTTTAGCAAGGATAGTAATGCCGCGTTCACGTTCCAGGTCATTGGAATCCATAGCACGTTCTTCAACCTTTTGGTTGTCACGAAAGGCTCCTGATTGTTTCAATAAAACATCAATTAGAGACGTCTTTCCGTGATCCACGTGAGCGATAATAGCAATATTGCGCAAGTCCATTGACCCGACCTTCTTTCTTAAATCTATTCTTAAAAACACATGTCCCAAAACTTATTCAGCAGAAAATCTACAGTTTGGGCTCATTACGCATCATTAATTCCTCCCTCTTCAACAAAAAGGGATACCCGGTCCTCTAAAGAAGGAATTACCGGAATGAGACAATGACGCGTAATTTTTCAGTGACATCGTCTAAACTTTTAAGAATCTGCTCAAAAATGGAATAGACGAGGGAAAGCGGCGAATTAACACGAAAAGAGAAAAAACACCACATAAAAAGCAAATTTAGGCAGATTTAACTGACGATAAAATTCAAACAGCTGTTTTATATATAAAATATGGGCAGTTTTGTCGCAAATTTGCTTACTTGGTTTGAAGTGGGAACAATTTGGCAAGGAAGATGCAATGACTTAGGTTAGTCAAATTCGAATGTTTCATCTTGAAACAGAAAGCACAGTGCAAATCATGTTTGAGTTAAAGTCACACTATGATCAGCCCAAAAAAGCTAAAATGTTAGTTGAATTGGTAATGGATGATGGCAGCAGCATCAAGGGCAGAATAGAAGTGCCAGTAGATGGCGGCTTGGCTTGTATTTTAAACGGTCTTAATCAGTTCATAGAGCTCTATACCTATGATAACGAAATTCATTACATCTCAAAAGATAGCTTGCGGTCACTACGTCCCGTTCAGGTTCCTGAAAAAGAAAGCCTGCCTAACAAACTAAAGAACTTCTTGAGAACTGACCCTCATCAAGTGCTTGGTGTTGATAAAGAAGCTGATAGCGAAGCAATTTCAGCCGCCTATCAACGGCAGCTTAAAAACTTTCACGAGATTTTGGATTATCTCGATACAAGTTACAAAGGGCTAAATTCAGCTTACAAGCAACTTGAAGGTAAGATGGAAATGTTGCCTCCCCCTGTTCCGGAAAAATAAGAACAGGGGAAGTTGAAGCTTCCTTAAACTAAAAATACCCTTTGAGTTTCGTGCAAATCACGATAAATAAATCAAATGGGAAGAATCGATCCTAAATTTGATATCAAGCGCTTTTTATGGGTGGTCGTACCATTTACTTTGGTGGCCGCCTTTATGCTTTACATGAAACCAAAAGACCCAAACGCCGGGCGCCCCAATCCATTCCCTTTACATAATCTCCACCTTGTAGGCCAAAATGTTCAAGGCAATATCATCCTAAACGGCATATCCATTGCCAATTACAAACTGGGTGAAACGAAAAGAAGTACGACTATTTCTTTAACGCCGTGGCTTATTAATGGAGAAAATAAACTCCAAGTCTCTCGTCAAGTTTCCAGAAACAAAACACGCGAAGAACCGTCAGCCAATACAAGCGGTTTAAAAGCTGAAATTCACTTCCAACCTAAATTAGGGGCGATTACAAAAAATCCATTGTTCGATTTTAAAAAACTGCAAGCAATTAAAACGGATGAAAAAGATACTCTGAAAGCTTACTACATTCAGGCGAGTGCTTTACCCGACTGGGGATGGAACAAAGGCAAAACCGATTTCCATGAAACAAGCGAAATCAAAGCTGCCGTTTATAAACTACACAGTGCCTTTAAGAAGAGAAACATAAGCGCTATCCGTGAAACTGAAAAATATCTCTTTGATGACATGGAAAAGCTAACAGGACGCGAAGGTTTGGAGCGCCGCCAATATAGAGGCGAGATAATATTAAAAGGAGAGCCTGAACCTTTAGGTCAACTAAGGGTTATTCCTTATGCAGATGGCAAGGTAGTAAGAGTAACCAATAAAGATGGCCTTGCGCCAATAAGGGTCTATTTCAGATATGGCAACGGCGGAAAAATAATCTTAACCGGACAATACTGGTCAAAAATTAATGGCCAATGGTATGTTGTGCGTTAGAGCGTTTTTTAGGGGCGAGCGGATGTTGTGTGGACATCTAAAACATTCCTCTGAATATATCAAAAGAAGAAATGCACTAGATTAATATAGCTCCTGAAAGAAGAAAATTTTAAAAATGGCTGCACAAAACAAAATGCCAGAACCTGTTACAATTGTCTGGTTTCGAAGAGATCTGCGTCTCTCCGATCACCTCCCCTTAACTGCAGCGATCAAAAAACATAAAGAAACAGGTGCTGCAATCTTGCCGCTTTATGTTTTGGATAATCACTCTCCAAACATCACAAACTATGGCAGTGCGAGCCTTTGGTGGTTGCATCACAGCCTAGACTGTTTAAGCAAATCACTAGAGAAAAAAGGCGCAAAGTTACTGTTGCGCTCTGGTCCAGCAGTTGATGTCATCAGAGAGCTTATAGGTGAATTGAATGTTGAGAATATCTATTTTCATCACACAGTATTGCCAGGTGAAGGAGACCTGGAAACAGAACTTGCAGAAATATGCGAAGAAAAACAAATCGAGTGCAAGCGTTTCAAGGGAGAGCTACTATTTACGCCTAAGGACATAAAAACGGGTGGTAATACACCATATAAAGTCTTCACTCCCTTTTGGCGCGCTTGCTTAGAACAGTCACAGCCAACAAAACCCATACCAGCACCTAAAACAATCCCGGCTCCAAAACAACTGCCCAAATCAGAAACTCTAGCAAGTTGGCAATTGCTCCCAACAAACCCTGATTGGGCCGTCGAGTTCAATGAACTTTGGCAACCAGATGAAGAGCATCTAAAGAAGACCGTTGACAAATTTATCAAGGGCCCCATTGGTTCATATAAGAAAATGAGAGATTACCCCGCCATTCAAGGGACATCAAAAATCTCTCCTTTTTTAGCTTTTGGAAATATCAGTATTCGCGAGCTTTGGCACAAAGTAGACGGGCATGAAGGGGCGGACTTTTATCAAAGAGAGTTAGGCTGGAGAGAATTTTGTTATCATCTCATATCCCATTGGCCAGAAATAATAAAAGAACCTTTTCAGGAAAAGTTCAAAAATTTTACATGGGAAGAAAACGAGGAATTTCTCAAGGCATGGCAACAGGGGAATACAGGCTACCCCATCATTGATGCCGCCATGCGCCAGCTCTGGCAAACAGGTTGGATGCATAACCGTTTGCGTATGGTTGTAGGTTCATTTCTCGTAAAAAACCTGCGCCTACATTGGCACCATGGCGCAGAGTGGTTTTGGGATACATTGCTAGATGCTGACTTGGCCAACAACACAGGCGGTTGGCAATGGGTTGCCGGCACCGGCGCAGATGCTGCTCCTTATTTCAGAATATTCAACCCCGTCACACAATCTGAAAAGTTTGATAAAGACGGAGACTTTATCAGAGAGTTTGTTCCCGAGCTGAACAACATGCCAAAGAAATACATTCACAACCCATCATCGGCGCCAAAAGAAGTTTTAATAGATGCAGGGGTAACGCTAGGCAAAACATACCCCAAAGCAATTGTGGATTTAAAGACAAGCCGGCAAATAGCCTTGGACGCTTACACCAACCTGCAAAACAGCGAATAATAGAATCTGTGCGGATGCTGCGCCGGTTGCTAGTGGGCAACCTGAAGGCGCGTCAAACCGGTTGCTAGTGGGCAATCTGAAGGCGCGTCAAAAGAGTGGGCATCTAAAGCATTCACAGAGGGCATATAGAAAAACCTCCTATACAGCCGCCCCTTCTTTCTTCTTACGTTTAGCGCCAGCAGCTATGATGGGGCGTTCTGGAGTTTCGAGGTCAAGCTCTTCAAGAAAGCGTTCACGTAGTGCGTTAAACGCATCCCAGATATCAGCTCTGGCCACAAGCAAAGCATCCTCAGTAACCTGCCCCTTGCGAGGATCAACGCTTTCAATCGAGCGGCGCATATCATGCAGCGGTTCATAAGGGTACTTGCCAATATACTTATCTGTCTCACCAACATTGCGATAAACAATGCGCATATAATCAATACATTGAGACAGATGTT
>CAXIDO010000160.1:0-5613 GCA_964022745.1 uncultured Methyloligella sp.
GCTTTATACTTTTAAATTACAAGCTAAGAGGCTAATTCAGTAGTTTTTATTTATATTTATGATGTTTAACTGATTTTACCTAAACAAACCGCCTTAATGCACTCGATTTTGCAGCTTTGTAATTACAGTAATGGTTGGCCGAATAATATCCCATGCAAATAAAATGCAAAGGCTGCGTAAAGCCCGACACCAATCACAACCGCATAAATATCATGCATAATTTTTGGCTTGAAATTTCTTGTTTTAACAAGGCCAAATTTCTCACGCTTTTTAAGTGAGATGCGATCAAAAATCCCCCAGGCTAAAAAACTGCCAAAAAGCAACACGGAGGCTAAATCTCCGTTTACCAATAAATGGGCAAAAGCCCAAAGTTTTACAGCAGTAATTTGAGGATGCCGTAACCAATAGCGGATGTTACCACTTAACTTTGCTGCCGGAAGCAGCAGAAATGCAATTAAAACCAAAAGCATGGCTAGGTGGCGTAGTTCAAACGGAGGTTCATATAGAACTGTCGCTGTTGGACGAGCCAAAGCGTAACCGATAATGATGACGACAAAGCCAATTAATGCAATTGCGCTGTAAACCAGCTTAAATTTATTTTCTCCAAGCTGGCGAACAAGCTTATGACGCTTGCGTGGTAAAGCAGAAATTAAGTGAATACCGAGAAACAGCACTAAGCCTAAAATTAAGACCCACATTTGGTCAGCCCCTTTATTGTTTTTCACTTCACTAGCACAATTTTTGTGCAAATACGATATGACAATTTCAACATTTGGGATACATGCACAAATAATCATGCAGATTTATCACACTAAGGCATGTCACTTCTTGTTAAATTCATGGAATACGCCCTATCTCACTGTTTAAGCTAATTATTCTTTGCACTTTAGCTTACCCACTAGCAATCACATCTTCTTAAAATCGGTATCCACTTTTAAATGATAAGCTCTAGACTATTTTGCATTTTATTCATAAGCATGACTGTTTACTGCAGTTTTTTTCCTCTCTTTCCTCCCTCATCATTTACTCAATGCATATATTTTAACATCGCTCTTTTTTTGCTGAAAAACGCTTTTGGGCGGCTTTATTTACTTAGAGAACAAGAAAAGTTTACTGAGCAGCGGCACAAAATTATGTGATTTGTATGTGTTCACAAATATTTGGATAAAGGTTTCGTAGAGCCAAGATTGGTGTTTTGGATGCACCACAACACCACAACAAACAATGGATGTGATATGCCTTATTTAACAAATATTTTTAAAATGAGCCTCATGGTTGCGGTTCTTGCTGGTATTGCCGGAACTTTAAGTGCTTGCAATAACAGTCCATCTCACGGCGGTTATGATATTCCTATCGAAAAAGAACGGCGTGGAAGTCATTAAAAATGACAATCACGCCGCTTAGTTGAGGGTTAGCTGAATTAATTGACTTCAAGATCTCAACTTTATTCATTTCCCTCAGTAAGAAGAGTTGCGTCACTGCGTACGAAAACAAGAATATGACCATTATTCTTAACTGGTACCCAAAACTCTTTGGACTGAGGGAAATAGAGACAATCTGCTAAGCCTTGTGTGGCTTTCAAATCAAAACTTTTTTGAACATCGATATTCTCTCATAATTGCCCGTCTTCTAGTGAAAATCTCATCAATTCCGGTGCGCCTAAACTGGTTGCGTAGATTGTTCCTTCGTCGTCAATTCCAAGACTGGCGATTTTTTTCAGATTGTTTTGGTTTGTCAGGGATGAAATCTGTTTTGTCGCAATTTGGACTTCGTTGATTTTACCGGTTTCACTTTTAAGTGAGGAAGTTTTCAAACCAATTGACGATACGTAAAGCTTATCTCCTCTTTGAGCTATGCTATTTGGCCCTTCTAACTTTTTATCTTTTAGCCAAACGCGCAGCGTTTCATCGCTTTCAAGTTTTAGAATTGCATTTGATAAGGGATCACTGACATAAACACCGCCTCGCTCGCTAGCACTTACATCGTATAAATAAAATGCATTGGGTTGCTCAAACCGTTTGATGATTTGAGCTGTCTCGACATCGATCTTCAATAGACTTTTGCCATCTGCCACATAAAGCATCCCTCCTTTCATTGCCATTCCGCGCGGTTGATTAAGACCTTTGATCCATGCCTTATTTATTACGCTGCCGTCACGTGCGAGCAATGCAATAGACCCTGTTGATGGTTGCGCTTTTTCGCCTAACTGTGAGACATAAAATCTTAATCGTTTTTTATCGAAGCTGATTGACTGGGGGTGCTGAAGGTTATCGACACTTCGCAAGAGTTTTAATGTAGCTTTATTCTTACTACTTTCTTGCCTTTTATCTCTTTCTGTCAGAGCGCTTTTTATAGGCGGAAGCTCACTTCTATTCTCAAGCTTTTGCGGCCCAGCTTCTAAGGCTGCTTGTTTCATTGGATAAGATTTTTTTTGCTTACCCTGACTTAGTGCTTTTTTCTTGTAAGCTCTTTGCGGCTTTACCTTCTCTTTTTGAGTTTGCTTTTGATTTTCAGCAGATTCTTTGTTTCCCTTTTTTTGATAAGCTGATTGATAAGCACTATTTGCAGGCGGCAAACAGCAGGCAGCTAAGTTTGCTATCAGACAGCCACCCAACACAGTTTTAATAACCCGAACCATCTACACCCCCAAAACAAAATACTTTTACCGATCCGATTGAAAGGCAAGGAACCACGGAAAAGAGGCAAAATTTTTGAGGAAGAATAAACTTATATTAGTGAAACTTACGAGTTTGAAACATCTCGTGATCTCATTGAAATTAAACAGTAAATAATTAATCTGACCATAAAAAAAGTGAGGCAGTTTTGCTACCTCACTTTCACAATTAGATCAAAGGTTTGGGTTTACTAATTAATGTGAACCACGCGGTTCTGACACAGAAAAGACTAAAACCTTTCCGTCTATCATCATTGGTGCCCAAATTTCTTTTTTACCTTCCATGTACTCAATATCAGCCAGACCTTTGGTTGATTTAATACCCAAAATTTTGGCCATTTCATATTTTGCCAACAGGCTGCCCGCTGCTGAAATAAGGAAGATATTTCCTGAAACCCAATCTGAAATATAGAAGTTGCCTTTTCCATCTGGTTCAATTCCATCCAGGTTTCCGACCGGGCCTTTACTCAAAACTTCTATCGATTTATCCGATAGTTTAACACGAACTAATTTGCCATTTGGTTTAGCTTCCAGCATAGACTTTACGGTTGTACCGACAGTTGTCCCCCAACTGGCAACGTATATAGAATCTCCATAGACAACCGCTCCATTTGGACTTAGCAGCCTTTCATCCTTTAACCAGAGACCGAAGGTTCCATCTGTCGCAAGCTTAAAGAGACTATCAGTTAGACTATCTGTAACATATACGGATCCATCTGGTCCGAGGGCCGGATCATTTAAGAAAATTGCCTCTTTTGATGAGTATTTATTGGTAACCTTCGCTGAGGGAATATCAATTTCGACAAATTCTGTAAGATCAGCGACATAGAGTTTATTCCCGCTAATCACCATACCTTTTGGTTGATTGAGCCCACCGACCCAGTTTAAATCTTTTATGCCACCTTTTTCATCTAAAATAGCGATGGATCCCCCGCCGGTTTTGACTTTAAAATTTAGAAGGCTGACAAAAAACTGATTTCTCTCTTTATCAAACAGGACCGCTTCCGGGTTTTTGCCTGTTGTGATTGAAAGCACCTGTTTGGGCTGGCCATCTTTATCATGCTTATCAGCCTTCGTTTCTCCTGTTGTAAGCAATGTTGTAACCATTAGACCTACAACAATTAGAAAGCCGCCAATTTGACGTTTCATTAAACAATCCTCTCAAAAATCTTTTGTTTATTTGATTTTAAACCTGGAACACTACTATCACAATAGGCACTCTGGCACAATAGGCACTCTGGTACATAGCTGACTGGCCAAATCATTTTGTTTTAATTCTTATATTGTCTCTCAAATGAGATTTTTTGTGCGCTTAGAGCAAACATAATTCAATTAAATCAGCTTGCATCTGTGGAGGGATTTCTTCTTCTAGATTACTTCTAAACCCTAAATCTTTTGGAGCATCTTCTTCAGTTAGATAGCGCCACCCTTGAAAGGCTTTTCTCGGGCTCATTTCTACTGGAACAAGTGGGCCTTCGAGGACAATGCCGCACTTTGTGGGGCCTCCATCAGTTGGCATTTCTCTAAATTCTGCAATTTTTTGTCTTGCTTGAATTCGTTTTTGAAAGACCCAATAGAGGGAACCTGGCGGTGTGAGTTTATCATTTAAAATTTCATCTGCACGCTTAGGGAAAAAACGTGTGACGTGAATGAGATCTTTTTCTTCTAATTTTTTACGGCTATTCATTTTTGCGCCGTTTGTGCGCAGAAATGTCTGACGTTCCTCAAGCTCTTGCAAACTTGTGATGCCTGCTGCCATTTTGATAAGATGAAGTCCCATTTAGATGAAGCCCAATTTATATAAAGTTTCAGGTGGTATCTTTCAGTTTCGTCTTAAAAGATTATGTTCCTGAAATAATTATAGTTAAAGAGCATCTCTCCTAAATGGCAAGCGCCTTTATAAAAATTAATGGGGCAGTTTCCACAACTATATCCACTTGAAAAACAGTGTTTTTTACATGACACACACATTCTTCTCTACATATTTTTATCTTTCACCTTTTTGTGAAGTAGAGTTCATTTTCCTGCCGTGATTTAAGAGCATATGCTTTTGATGGTCGCTGAAGATTTTATTTTCTGAGGCGATTATAAAATAATATTTCAAAAAATACGGAGCAAAATTATGAAACTTTCTAAAACTTCAGGTGCTGCACTTGCAGCTGCAGCTGCTGCACTTATGGTTGGTGGAGCTGCTACGACAACAGTTTCAGCACATGAAGGTGATGTTGCTTGCTATGGTGTGACTGCTTGTAAAGGTCACAGCGCTTGTAAAACAGCAACCAACGCTTGCAAAGGCCAAAACGCATGTAAAGGCCAAGGCTTTGTTAAACTTTCTAAAGAGCAATGTGCTGCTGTTGGCGGCAAGCTTGAAGAAATGAAAAAGAAATAATATATGGTGCCCCTCTTGCTTTTGCGGAGGGGCATTTTTCTCTTTTAAGTTAAATACGTGCTAGAATTAAACTGAACTGAATGATTTAGGGTTTAAGCCCCATACAAAAGAGCCTCCTTATGAATGATCAAATTTTGAGCGAGCAAAAATCATCCCGCCCTCCCTTTATCGGGTTTGGCCTGGGCCTTAGGTCTGAGCATTACACTGATATTTTAGAAGGCAACCCGCCGATTGACTGGTTTGAAGTGGTGTCGGAGAATTTCATGGTTCCTGGTGGGCGCCCAATGCAAATTCTTGATCAGATTAAGGAAAGATATCCGGTTGTAATGCACGGCGTTTCTATGTCTATTGCCTCAACACAGCCTTTGGATATAGAGTATTTAACTGACTTAAAAAAACTTGCCAAACATGTGCAGCCAAAATGGATTTCGGATCATTTGTGTTGGACGGGTGTGCATGGTGTAAACCTGCATGATCTACTTCCTTTTCCATATACGACTGAAGCTCTTGATCATATAGTCGACCGGGTCAACAAGGTGCAGGATTTTCT
>CAXIDO010000161.1:0-5576 GCA_964022745.1 uncultured Methyloligella sp.
ATATAGTTTGATAAATCATTTGAACGCTCGTCACCACTGTTAATACTTTGAAATATATGATGACTAAGTGCTTTCATGATTTTTTGTTTTTTGCCTGAACGCAAGCCTTTTTGATAATCAGCTGAGCGCTCATAAAATCCCGCAATAAGTTTGTTTATTTTCTCCGTTTCACCGGCATCTTTTGGAGCTGCTTCCTTATAATGCATTTCCAGTTCACTCACCAGAATTTCAGTTAAAAGCTCACTGATTTGCTTTTCATTATCTTCATGGCGTAAACGCTCTAAAACCAAACAGATGTGAATACAAAGCATCTCATAGCGCCCTAAAACAGAATCAGAGACCTGATATGCGTGATAAAAAGAAGGATGTATGGACTGCTCAGAAGCTAATAAAAAGAGATTTTTGGCGTTTTGCCTTTTCTCTGCCCGATTTTTCAGCCATTTGAACATGATGCTATCTCTTGTTCCGCTTCATTTTAAGTTTATACAGGCATAGCTAGCTTGCATTTAAGGCTAACTCAAGGTATCAGTTAAATCAGTGGTTTAGGTTTCATGATTATTTATATTTTTGGGCTAACCCCACAAACTTATTGGTAAAATATTATGTCTGCAGAGACCACAAAAAACAACAAGCTGCAATCTATACAATCTATACTGGGAGCTATTGGCGTGAAAAAATCACCAAAAAGCGGTCTTGATGGTCATTTTGATCCTCTTGAAACACAAGATCATCCTTGTGGCGTCCAATCTGCTACACCAGAGGGGCTTCATCGCCGAGATGTTTTGAGCCTTTTGGGTAAAGGTGCTGTTGCTACACTTGCCCTTGGTACGGTTTCCGCTTGCTCCTCTCAAATTTCACAACATGGTCATTTGCTTACAGAGGCTGACTTGGCTCAAGTGCAAGTTGGTATGTCGAAACAACAAGTGAACTTTTTACTTGGCACACCTGATACAACCGCGACTTATACGGGCGATGTGTTTTATTATATTTCCTCAAAAATGGAAACAAAATCATTTTTACCTGCTAAAGAGATTGATCGCCGGGTTGTGGCCGTTTATTTTGCACCGCAGATTGATACTGTTAAGCGGGTTGCTCATTACGGCTTACAAGATGGTAAAGTCATTGATTTTATTACGCGCGAGACACCGTCTCATGGTCAGGAAGCTGGTTTGATCAATCAATTGTTCCGCGGCCTTGGTGCTAAGACAAATGTGTTTGGGAACTAAAAAGCTAGTTTATTTAGTTTTTTTTATGTTTTATCTCTCACGGCTATTCCTCGCTACGCTCGAGCCTACGAGGTGCGGCGCTAAGCGCCGGACGCCCCTGGCGTCATGTCCTACTGCCCTGAAAAAGGGCAGTACTCCTTCTTCGGATCTCCGGATCAAGTTTTAATTAGTTTTTGCCCCTAACGAGCTACTCCACAACGGTTAGCATGAAGCCGTCATAGCCTTTTTCGCCGACGGTTTGGATCGTCGTTGATGAAACACCTGATCGCTTCGAGATGTACTCATTTCCCTTTTGCACACCCTTAACCATCTCATCATCTGTGTCCATATTGATGACCTCGCCTTCACGCACCACATTGTCTGTAATAATGACAGTGCCTTTGCGAGAGAGTTTTAAAGACAACTCAAGATAGTTCGGGATATTTTCTTTATCAGCATCAATGAAGACGAAATTAAATGGCTCAGAATTTTCACTAATCAAATCCTGCAAACTTGATAAAGCGGGCCCCTGGCGCAATTCTATTTTCCCCTCAAGGCCAGCTTGCTTGAAGTTGTCGCGAGAGACATCAGCGTTTTTTTGCTCATATTCCAAGGTGATCAACTTACCATTTTCCGGCAAAGCTCTTGCCATGCAAATGGCGCTAAACCCGGCTAATGTGCCAATTTCCAAAACTCTCTTGGCTCCAGATATCTGAACTAATAATTCCAGATATTTTCCAAAGGCATCTGAGATAGCGATGGGAGGTAATTCAGCGTCAATCGCTGACTGTCTTACTTTATCTAAGATATCGTCTTCAGGCAGGAGCAAATTGTTGTAATAATTATCTACGGCAGTCCATTGGGAAATATTCATGCAAACACCCTTGATATTTTAACTATAAGCCTATTGCCAAGCATTTATAAATTTATTTTAAACGCAAATAATTTTACATATTAGTCACTAGTTACTCTCATAGGACTTACAATGATACTGAAAACAATAATATTAGCAGTTGTTTTATTTTCTATATTTGGCCTTTGTATTTCACTATCAATTCATTATTCTTATTTTAACAAGATAACGCTGTTCTCTTCTGTAATTCTTGCTTTTTTTGTTCATGAGGCCGTACGCCACTACCTGAAGTAATTAGAATTCAATACACTCAATTGAATAAATTTTTTTCTTAGTTTGCTGCGCTTTAGGTAGCCCTCAAGTAACCGCGCTATTCCCACTCGATGGTTCCAGGGGGTTTTGAGGTTATGTCGTAGACGACGCGGTTGACGCCGCGGACTTCGTTGATGATGCGTGTTGAGACGCGGCCCAAGAAGTCGTGCTCGAAGGGATAGTAATCTGCTGTCATGCCGTCTGTCGATGTGACAGCTCGTAGCGCTAAAACATAATCATAGGTTCTTGCGTCGCCCATCACGCCTACGGAGCGAACTGGTAAGAGCACGGCGAAAGCTTGCCAGATCTCATCATAGAGGCCAGCTTTTTTAATCTCATCTAAATAGACGAAATCTGCTTTGCGAAGGATGTCCGCTTTTTCTTGCGTGATGTCACCCGGGATACGAATGGCTAATCCTGGTCCAGGGAATGGGTGCCGTCCGATGAATGCATCTGGCAAGCCCAGTTCGCGGCCAAGGTCGCGCACTTCGTCTTTGAACAATTCACGCAAAGGTTCGACCAACTGCATGTTCATGCGCTCTGGAAGGCCACCAACATTATGGTGCGATTTGATGGTCACTGAGGGACCGCCTGTGAATGATACACTTTCAATCACGTCTGGATAAAGTGTGCCTTGCGCCAAGAAATCAGCGCCGCCAAGTTTATTGGCTTCCTCCTCAAACACATCAATAAAAAGTTTGCCGATGATTTTGCGCTTTTTTTCCGGGTCTGAAACGCCAGCGAGTTCGCCTAAGAATTTATCCTTCGCATCAACATGAACAAGCGGGATGTTATAATGATCTTTAAACAGCTTCACCACTTGTGTCGCTTCGTCCATGCGCAACAGCCCATGATCGACAAAGATACAATTGAGCTGATCGCCGATTGCTTCATGCAACAGGACGGCTGCCACAGAGCTATCAACACCGCCTGATAATCCACAGATAACCCGTTTATCACCGACTTGCGCTCTGATTTTGGCAATTTCGCTTTCTCTGAAAGCTGCCATCGTCCAATCACCTTTGCAGCCTGCAATTTTGTGAATGAAGTTTTGGATAATTTTTGCGCCGCCAACCGTGTGCATTACTTCCGGGTGGAATTGCACCGCATAAAATTTGCGCGTCTCATCACCGATTGCTGCATAAGGAGCGCCTTCAGATTTCGCGATAATGTCAAAGCCCTCAGGCAACGCCGTCACCCGATCCCCATGGCTCATCCAGACACGTAGTGTCTTTGTAATTTGCACACTAGGTGTGTCTGTATTTTGTTCTTGGATGTCTGAGGCATCTGAGATGACTCCATTTGAGACTTCTTCTACGCCTTCAAAGAGGGGAGAACTTGCTACGATTTCAATGTCGGCTCGTCCGAATTCTTGATGATCGTGTGTCTCGACCTTGCCGCCTAATTGGGCGACCATGGTTTGCTGGCCATAGCAAATTCCTAAAATAGGAATACCGGCTTTAAATATGGATTCCGGGGCTCTTGGTGTGTCACTGTGAGTGACGCTAGCTGGTCCGCCTGAGAGGATCACCGCTTTGGGGTTTAGTTTCTCAAATGCTTCAACAGCAGCATTAAAAGGAACGATTTCCGAGTACACACCGGCCTCACGTACCCGCCGCGCAATGAGCTGGGTGACCTGGGAGCCAAAATCAATAATTAGGATATTCTCTGTCATGGGAGGGTGTTACGTCAAAATGACGAATTTTTCAATGGTTTTATAGCAATTATAGTCTGTTATGCCTATTCATGCTTTAAGCGCCCATATTCAATTTTCGGGCAGCGGTTCATAACCACCCTCATTCCATTAGCTTCTGCGAGCTTTGCGGCGGTTTCATCTTCTACACCTAACTGCGTCCAGAGAACCTTTGGCTTAGGGGAGATTTTTATCGCCTCTTCAACAATGCTGAGCACCGCATCGCTTTTTCTAAAAATATCGACCATATCAATTTGATGATCAATATCGCCTAGAGTGTCAAAGACTTTTTGCCCTGCAATTTCTTGCCCTGCAAGACCTGGATTGATGGGAAAAACCTTATAGCCTGCGTTCAGAAGAAACTTAAAAACTTCGTTTGAGGGTCTTTCAGTTTTGTTACTTGCACCAACAAGAGCGATGGTTTGAACATCTTTTAAAATTTGGCTCAGATAGGCATCACTATACACGCTGTGATTTATACTTGTTATTTTAACTGCCTGAGTTTTCTTATGTGCGCGCTCGCGCGTTTTTCTTCGTTTTGTTTTTCGACTTGTTCTCACAGCGCGATCTACCCACTATTTATTAATTTTCTGATGGCCAGTTAGGTTTTTTCTTTTCAATAAACGCTTCCATGCCACAAGCCGCATCTGGCATCATTAGATTATCAACGATGGTTTCACCCATCACTTTATAAGCTTGCTCAATTGATAGTTCTACTTGCTTGTAAAATGCTTGCTTACCCAGCGCAATGACAGTGCGTGAACGCATAGCCGCTTTGTCTGCAAAATCCTCAGCTGTTTCAGCAAGAGTTTCTTTTGTCACCACACGGTTTAACAGCCCTAAGCACAATGCTCTTTCAGCGTCAATACGTTCGCCCAGCATCAACATTTCTAACGCGGCTTTTCTTGGAACATTTCGCGACAATGCCACTTGGGGTGTTGAGCAAAACAGGCCTGCATCAATTCCGTTTACTGCAAATATTGTGCTGTCTTCAGCAATTGCCAGATCACAACTGGCAACCAATTGACAACCGGCTGCGGCTGCCACGCCATGAATTTCTGCAATCACGGGGATGGGGAGTTTGGCTAAAGTCAGCATCATTTTTGAGCAGGTTGCAAAGAGTTCATCGAAGTAGGATTTGCCTTTGTCAGCATCGCCGCGGTGACTTTGCATTTCTTTTAAGTCATGGCCAGCGCAAAAGCCTTTGCCGCTTCCCTTGATGATTAACGCTTTGATTGTGTGGTCATCAGCTATTGGATCTAGAGCTTCTTGAAGGGCGTTTAACATACCCATAGACAGTGCATTTAAAGTTTTTGGACGGTTTAGAGTGATATGCAACGTTGTTCCCTTTTGCTCTTTAAGCAAAAAAGGGGTTTCTGTCTTTGTTTCTTCAGCAACATTTGCACTTGCAGTATCAGTCATGCCCTCTTCCCTTACTCTATCTCTCTTTAGTTCACCTCTTTATACATCTGTATGATCAATTCTGTTTTTCAAGAATGGAAATAAAGAAGCC
>CAXIDO010000162.1:0-5565 GCA_964022745.1 uncultured Methyloligella sp.
TGTCGCTGTTCGCAATGTTCGAAGAGACGGCATGGATGTTTTGAAAAAACAGGAAAAAGACGGTGATATCGGCCAGGATGAACAACACAGCCAAGGCGCAAAAGTTGATGAACTAACAAAGAAGTTTGTAGATGAGATTGATAGCACTTTATCAACTAAAGAAGCTGAAATTATGCAAGTGTAAGCCAAACCAGTATTGAATTGACCTGCAGTAATATCAACAAACCAAATTCGAGTGTTATTTATGAATGATCAAAGCGATAATTTGAGACAAGAAATGCGTCCCGAATTACGTCATGTTGCGATTATCATGGATGGCAACGGTCGCTGGGCAGCAAAACGAGGCTTGCCCAGAACTGCAGGCCATAAAAAGGGGGTCGATACTGTTAAAGCAACAGTAAAGAATGCCATCGATCTTTCAATTCCCTACCTAACCCTTTTTAGTTTCTCATCAGAAAATTGGTCTCGGCCCAAGCCTGAAGTGGATGAGCTCATGCGCTTGATGAAGCTATTCATTGAACGAGAAGAAAACACCTTACACAAGGCTAATGTTCGTATCAGAATGATTGGGGCGCCATTAGAAGAAACATCAGAGCTTTACCAATTGGTGAAAAAAGCTGAATTAAAAACAAAAGAAAATACCGGCCTACAACTTACTGTTGCCTTTAATTACGGTGGGCGTGATGAAATCATCAGAGCTACGAAGGAACTAGCTGAACAAGTTACCAAAGGTTTGATTAAATCTGAGGAAATCACTGAGGATCTTTTTAATCAAAGCCTGGATACCGGTGATTTACCAGATCCGGACCTTTTAATTCGTACAAGCGGTGAATATCGCATCAGCAATTTCCTTCTTTGGCAACTAGCATATGCTGAATTTGTGTTTCTCGATTGTAATTGGCCAGATTTCACTAAAGAAAAATTCGAAGAAGCCATTGATATCTTTCATAATCGAGATCGGAGATATGGCGGTGTATGTGCGAGGGCTGCGCCGTGAAAGACAAGTTTGTGAAAGATAAATTTAGAGATTTGCTAAAATTTAATAAGGACGCAACGGCCAATCATTCCAGCGAGAAAGCACCTCAAAAAAAGATATTCAATCGTGAATTATTAGTTCGAACAATATCAGCTATCATTCTGGCAGCCGGAGTAATCTATTTATCATGGCACAGTTTCACTGCTTTCATAGGACTGTGCGGTGTATTTTTGGTTTTGATGTGTTGGGAATGGGGACGACTGACGAATAATGATACGTACCTTCAATTAACAATTCAGGTTTCATCAATCACTATTGCTATCGCCGCGTTTTTTTTAAATGAATGGTTTCTTTTTGCAGCCATTCTTTGCGCAGCCGGTTTCCTGGCCTCTTGGTCAACTCACTATTGGTGGCGCTCTAAATGGGCTCTATCTGGTTTGTTTTATGTCGGTTTACCTGTTTTCAGTCTCATTTATCTTCGCTCAGATCCAAATTTAGGATTTTATGCAATTCTCTTTCTCTTTTTCGTCGTTTGGGGAACTGATACCGCAGCTTATTTTGCAGGTAGACACTTTGGCGGCAAAAAATTAGCGCCAGCGATTTCACCCGGAAAAACCTGGTCAGGTTTCTTCGGTGGGCTGTTTGGCGGTTTTATTATCGGGGCGTTGTTTGCGTTCTCAATCAATCAAAATCCAATAATACCCGCTCTTATAGGTCTTCTTCTTTCAACCATTGCTCAATGTGGTGATCTATTTGAAAGTGCTATTAAACGGCATTTTGGCGTGAAAGATAGCAGTCATTTAATCCCTGGTCATGGAGGTATTCTTGATCGCTTAGATGGCGTTATTTTTGCTGTTGTTGGTGCAGCTATCATTGCTGCCTTGCATAATGCGGCAAACCCAGGCCAAGGGCTGCTAATCTGGCTGCTTTAAAACTACGGATAATATGACCTAAGCTTTGAAATCGGATGAAAACGCTCAATCCAAAGGCCAATAACTATTTTTATAAAGCAAGAATGCTGTAATGATTTCTTATAAGAGACCTGAGGCACTCAATAAAAAACTCTATAGGGAAGAAATTAAATGGATCAAAATTCTATAAAGTCTATTTCCATTTTGGGTGCCACAGGAACTATAGGACAAAATACTTTAGATCTAATCAGAAGAAATAAAGAAAAATTTCAAGTCGTCGCCATTACCGGCAATCAAAACATACAAGAATTAGCAAAACAGGCCATAGAATTTCAGGTTGAATTTGTGGCAACGGCCTGTGAAGAAAAATATCATGATCTAAAAGAAGCTTTAGCTGAAACTAATATTCAGTGCGCGGCCGGGGAGCAGGCAATTATTGATGCCGCAACCAGACCGGTTGATATTTGTATGGCGGCGATTGTAGGGGTGGCAGGACTAAAACCAACCTTAAAAGCTTTAGAAAGCTCTAAACTAGTGGCACTAGCGAACAAAGAATGCCTCGTTTCAGCCGGTGATTTATTTATGCAATCCGCTAAGCACCATCAAACCAAACTCATACCGGTAGATTCAGAACACTCAGCGGCCTTTCAATGTTTATCTGGCCATCAGATATCAGAAATTACGAAGTTAACGCTAACGGCATCAGGTGGGCCATTTAGGTCTTTCAGTAAAGAACAACTTCAAAATGTAACCAAAGAGCAAGCTCTAAAACATCCGAATTGGGAAATGGGGGCTAAAATAACCATAGATTCAGCCACCTTAATGAACAAAGGGTTAGAATTGATTGAGGCCAAACATTTATTCTCATTAAAAGCCAGCCAGATAGATATGGTCGTTCATCCCCAATCAATTATTCATTGTCTCGTTAGTTTCTTTGATGGATCTGTTTTGGCACAATTGAGCGAGCCTGATATGCGAGTACCAATTGCGTATAGCCTTTCTTGGCCCAAAAGAATGAAAACGCCGATTGAGCCCATAAACCTGGCCCAAATTAGTAAAATGGATTTTGAAGCTGGTGATGAAGAACGTTTTCCCTGCTTAAAGTTAGCGCGGCAAGTTATGGAAACTGAGGCCTTTAATGGGCCAGCATTAAACGCAGCAAATGAAGTTGCTGTAGATGCATTCCTTTCAGATAAATGCTCCTATATACAAATTCCGCAAATAATCGAAGACGTATTAGACAAGATGCAAAATGAACTTAAGACCATTGATAGGTTCTGTATTAACGATATCTTGCAAACAGATAAGCTGGCGAGAAATATGGCTTTAAACTTGCTCTAATTAACAGCGACAGACTTTTTTGGTGCATTTTTGAACCTGATTAAACCTTCGTTGTGCCGAAACGTTCATTGATCAAGTCGATACTGTATAAAAACGAGACTAATTTAAGGGTTTAAAAGTCCGTGCAAATAACATAAATGAGAACGATACGGCCTGAATTTTGACAAATTAAAAACTAACTTTGGAAACAAATTAAAGGATACACTACATTATGGAACTAATAACACAGATTATAACCTCAATTCCGGGAGTAATAACCGGATGGGTGTTGCCAATACTGTTTGTTATGACACTTGTAGTGTTTTTTCACGAACTCGGACATTTCATGGTCGCAAGATGGTGCAATGTGACAATTGACGCCTTTTCAATTGGTTTTGGTAAGGAAATTTTTGGCTTCACAGATAAACGCAACACAAGATGGAAATTCTGCTGGATCCCACTTGGTGGTTATGTGAAATTTGCTGATGATGCTAATGCCGCCAGTGCAGCAGACAAAGAAGCCTTTGAAAAACTCACTCCGGAGCAAAAAGCTGGTGCATTTCACAACAAGCCATTATGGCAAAAATCTTTAGTCGTTGCAGCAGGTCCTATCGCAAGCTTTTTACTTGGATGGATCATATTCACTGGAATTCATTACGCAAAAGGACAACAAGGTCCATCTACCCTGATCAATTTCGTTGTAAAAGATAGCCCTGCAGAGAAGGCGGGCATTCTCAAAGGTGATAAAATCACTCACATTAATGGGTCTGAGACTAAATTTTTCAATGATATATTCCGTATCGTTTCTTTCAGCGGAGAAGAGAATTTAAAACTAACCGTTTTAAGAGAAAAAGAAGCTCTAATAATTCCAATTACACCAGAGCTTAAAATGGTAGATAATGGTATGGGCCGCGAAATTTCAATGGGACGCATTGGTGTTGGACCGTCAAGCGATAAAGCCACTTGGATCACAGAAAAATATACCCTTCTAGGCGCTGCAAATGCAGCAAAAAATCAAACCCAATTCATTATCACCAGCACTTTAGGATACATCTCAAAGTTATTAACAGGCCGGGAGTCAATTGATAAGCTAAATGGTCCAGTTGGCATCGGTAAAATAGTTAATCATTTTTCGGGTTTTGGACTTGTTTCAACTCTTTATATCGCAGGACTTTTATCTGTAAGTATTGGCTTATTTAATCTATTCCCTATTCCAATGCTGGATGGCGGACATCTATTGTTTTATGCAATTGAAGCTATTAGAGGCAAGCCAGCTAGCGAAAGAGTTATGGAATATAGCTTCAGGGCGGGCTTGGCCCTTTTACTGGGAATGATGCTTTTAGCCACAAAAAATGATATTGGATGGTTTAATTAACGACTTAAGAGAAACTAAAAAGCTAAAAAAACATTAATTAAAGTTAAATGTTGCTTAAAAGGCTCTTTGCATTTGGGGAATGAATCTGTACAGTTAAACAGTAAGCTACACTGAATGTGTCCGCAGGTTAGGGAACTTTTTATAAAATTCTTTGAATTGTCTTATAAAAGGATCTGGGGATACATGTGTTTTCGTGTGGTAAATGCGTATAAAAAAGTCAAATTAGTGTTGTGTAACAAGCGCACTTTTTAAGGGGCACGTATTTAGAATGGTTTTTGTAGGTAATGCCAAATTGGTAAAGTCAGCTAAAGGGCAAAAAACCCTTGGGCAAACCATCAAGGCAGCAATCTTGTGTTTAGGGATAACAAGTGCGACTTTCGCTATTGGGGCTTCATTAAATGAAGCTCAATTGGCAGGAAGCTCAATTTCACCATTCAGCATAGCAACAGCTCATGCTCAATCAGGCACAGTTCGTGCTATTCGGGTAACTGGAAACCGCCGTGTTGAACCAGAAACAGTAAAATCCTATCTTAAATTTGGAGTGGGCGATCAATATTCGGCTTTTGCTGTCGATGAATCGCTACAATCTCTGTTTGGAACAGGTCTTTTCAGTGACGTTTCTATTGATAAATCAGGCAGTACAGTCACAGTTTCTGTTGAAGAAAACCCAGTAATTAACAAAGTCGCCTTTGAAGGCAACAAAGAAGTTGATAACGCCTCTATATCAGCCGAAGTTCAATCTAAAACTCGTGCTATCTACACACGTGCCCGTGTACAATCAGATATCCAGCGAATTTTAGATCTTTATCAGGTGCGTGGTATCTTCACAGCTAAAGTTGAAGCTAAAATTATCAAGCTTCCTCATAATCGTGTAAACCTCGTCTATGAAATCGTAGAAGGTGATGCAACAAAAGTTAAGAGCATCAACTTCATTGGCAACCAAGCATTCTCAGATAGCCAACTCAAAGATGTAATCACCACAG
>CAXIDO010000163.1:0-5564 GCA_964022745.1 uncultured Methyloligella sp.
CGTTTACAGGCTGCAAATTTTTGATTTGTTTGATGCTGAAAAAAACGTGATTGATTATAAAACAAATAAAAAGCCCCTTCTTAAAAATATTTAAGAAGGGGCTTTTTTAATTTTTGACCTTAAAGAATTAAGGTGCGGTTGCTAGTGGGCAACCTGAAGGCCAATCAATTAGCCGTTTGACTTTTGCCACCAACCTCGTTTAGGGGCTGAGCTTGTTGCTTCTTCTTTTTGTTTTGAAGCAACGATGCTTTTGGGATCAATCTTAGGTTCTGATTTTTCTTCACTCGCAGTTTTAGTTTTCGGAGCACTTGAAGGTTTGCGTCTTGGTGCTCTGGTTTTCTTTTCTGCTGGAGCGTCAGCTGATGATTTTTCTTCATCAGACTTTTGCTGGCGCGCTTTTGACCAATAGCCTTGTTTTGGCTCTGAAGACGTTTTTTCTGCAGACTTTGTTTCTAAAGACTTTGTTTCTAAAGACTGTGTTTCAGCTCTCTCTTGTTTTACAGGAGTTTCAGAGCTCTCTTTTGATGAAGAGGTGGCTTCAGTAGAAACTGTTTCAGAAGAGTTTGTTTCTTCAGTTTTTGCCTCAGTAGAACGGTCTGTTCTGTTCGAGCGTCGTCTTGGCCGGCGTTGTGTACGTCTTGGCCTTTGACTTGAAGTTTCGCGACTTGAAGCATCCTGGTTTGAGCTATCTTGATTTTGATCTTCACTTGGGTCTTGATCGCTATCATTCGTTGCTCTGTCACTTGAGCGCGCGTTCATTGCATTATCTTCTGAAGAAGTAGTAGCTCTTTCTTCACCATTTATAGTGTCTGGTGAATTTGAATCTTCTGCGTTGTTATTTTCATCAGTTTGATTTTCTGAACCAGCTTCACGGTTAGCGCGGTTGCCACGACGGCGACCACCACGTTTTCCGCGGCGACGTGGACGGCGAGGTCTTGCATCTTCATCACCAGCTGTGTCTGCGTCATGAGCTTCACTTGTGGTTTGTGGTTGACTCTCACTTAGTTGAGATTCATCAGCTTGATCCTCAATTGAATTTTCATTCTCGTTCTGATGTTGATCTTCATTTGTGCGGGCACGGCGCGCGGCTTGACCACCGCGGCGGCGGCGGCGGCGGCGTGACTTGCCGTCTTGTTCTGAACTATCATCTCTGGCTGAAGTTTCATTTCTGCCACCGCGCTCATTTGGTGTGCGCTCATTGTCTGTTGATTTATGAGCCCAATCCATTTGAACAACGGAAGTATCAGATGAGGAGTTATTATCCCGGCGCATTTGCTCAATGGTGTAACTCACACCTTCTAAATCGGAGCTGGCATTAATCGCAATATTTACCCCATAGCGGCGCTCAATATCATTTACGTAGTTTCTCTTTTTATTGAGAATATAAAGGGCGACATCTACATTTGTGTTGCAAGCAAGATCAACCGAGTGGCGCTGGGTCAAAAGGCGATCTTCAAGGGCGCGAAGGATGGTCAGAGCCATTGATTCCGTTGAGCGGATCATACCTGTGCCAGTACATTGAGGGCACGGGCTGGTTGAGCCTTCGAGGACACCTGTTCTTAAACGTTGGCGCGACATTTCCAACAATCCAAAATGGCTAATTCTGCCAACCTGGATGCGGGCTCTATCATGGCGCAAACATTCTTTGATGCGGCGTTCAACGGCGCGGTTATTGCGACGCTCTTCCATATCAATGAAATCGATTACAACAAGGCCGGCGAGATCTCTCAAGCGGAGTTGCCGGGAAATTTCTGTTGCCGCTTCAAGGTTTGTATTGAGGGCAGTTTCTTCAATTGAATGTTCTTTGGTTGAGCGTCCTGAGTTCACGTCAATTGAGACAAGCGCTTCCGTTTGATTGATCACGATATAGCCGCCTGATGGCAAGGTGACATAGGGGCTGTACATTGCGTTTAATTGTGATTCAATTTTATATTTGGTGAAAAGAGGTTCACTCTCTTTAAAGGGCTGAACATTTTTTGCGTGACTTGGCATGAGCATGCGCATGAAGTCTTTTGCTTCGCGATACTCTTCTTCACCAGCGACCAGCACTTCTTCAACTTCTTTTGAATAGAGGTCACGGATTGATCGTTTGATGAGGTTGCCTTCTTCATAGACCAGATTCGGTGCTGAAGATTGCAAGGTATGATCTCTTACATTTTCCCAGAGACGTAATAAATATTCAAAATCTCGTTTTAGCTCTGCTTTTGTGCGAGATGCGCCTGCTGTGCGAACGATTAGCCCCATGCCTTCTGGAACTTCCAGTTCAGCAACGATTTTGCGCAGACGTTTTCTATCTGTTGGGTTTGCAATTTTTCTTGAAATACCGCCGCCTCGTGCCGTGTTTGGCATAAGTACAGTGTAACGTCCAGCCAAAGACAAGTATGTTGTCAGAGCTGCGCCTTTGTTACCGCGTTCTTCTTTTACGACCTGGACAAGAATGATTTGTCTACGTTTGATGACTTCTTGTATTTTGTAATGTTTACGGCGAAGAGCTTGGCGTTCTGGTAGTTCTTCCAAAGCGTCTTCTGAGCCAACAGACTCAACTTCATCATCAGAGCTATCTTCTGCATCATCTTCAGCGGTGTCTGAAATTTCGGCATCCCCTGATTCAGCATCGAGGGTGACAATGTTTTCTGAAGTTTCATCATCAGCTTCATCGTCAGTTGAACCTTCAGTTTCGTCTGAGGCGTTATCATCGTCAGATGAGAGGCGTGCATTTTCTGCTTCGGCTTCTCTTTTTGCAGCCTGGCGGGCTTCTTCCGCTTCTACTTCAAGCAGAGCTTCTCTATCAGCTTTTGGAAGCTGGTAGTAGTCCGGGTGAATTTCATTAAAGGCGAGAAAGCCGTGACGGTTTCCTCCATAATCCACAAAAGCGGCTTGGAGGGATGGTTCAACACGTGTTACTTTTGCGAGGTATATATTCCCTCTTAATTGTTTTCTAAGTGCGGATTCAAAGTCGAATTCCTCAACACGGTCTCCCCGTAAAACCACAACCCGAGTTTCTTCCGGGTGTGCGGCATCGATAAGCATTTTGTTTGCCATTGATATTATTCCTAGTCAGGGGGTATGCGCTACTGTCTTGCTTTTGTGAAGCAAGGTTACATGCGGACCTCTCCTGAAATGTTCTGTAAGTTTTTGGAACAGCACCCATTTTGGGAGTTGTGACTATGAAGTGAGCACAAGCAGGCCCATCAAGGACAAAAGATTGTTGTCCTTTTAGCATCTGAAGATGTTTTGCTGATGTTTCTGATAGCTCTAAGTTCATAAGTTTACAAGTTTGTCCAAAAGACTTTGTTGATTGATAATTGTTTTAATTCTTAAACGTCTTTTCATGATTGCTCATGGTGAGACATTTAAAGTTTATTTTACGCTTGGGTTTATTGCGGCTGGCCGTTTGAAGTCTAATCCATTGATGAGCCTTAAGCTCATTGTCTGGCCTATACATGCTCATAAATTTTGATAAAAATGAGTTATATAGATTTAGATATTCGAGACGGTTGTGCGCAGTTTATACCCTTTAAATTTGTGAACAGATCTCTTGTACTTAAATTGTATCAATTGAGATCTTTAAAGTTTTAGCTGAGTTTAGCTTTTCTCTTTTCGTTCTGTTTTTAGATTTAAAATTAATTCTAATTATTGTGTTGTTTAATAAGTTGCCATTTGTAAGTTGATAGGCTCAAAAAAATCACTTCAGGGACTTTGAAATGTTACTATTGCGATTGGCTAGATAGCTCTTTGCATTTTCACATTTGAGAGATGATCACACTTAACGCATTTGTTAGGTTACGCATTTATTTTGTGAGATCACCATCGTTAAAGGAAGTTTGAGCGCTTTATCACTTCTTGCTAAAATTTGTTGTACTTTAACTCGTTTGTTTAAGTTGATTTTTGTTACAGTTTTTCGATCTTGATTATAATAATCTCATTTTATGAGAAATAATTATTTTATCAATTTTGGGCGCTTACCTTGTTTGTAAATTGTAAAACCCCGCAATTAAGCTTTCATTTCACAATTCTCAGACTCAGGAGCTAAGACAATAAGATATGCATAGTTAAAGAGGACTGCAAGTCTGAAAGCGATATAGAAGACATATATGTTTGTAAAACTGCCTTTTTGGAGGTTTTTTTACAAAAAAAATATATTTTCCATAGCCTTACATGCCTCTGTAGAGTTAAAATTTATGGCAATATAGTGTTTAAATCCTAAATTTATCAGTTTTTGGGGACAGTTTATTGGTTTATGAGGCAAAAAAGATGGCATTTAAAGCCAAACTCAGTTTGTTTTGCTGAAAAATTTTGCTTCACTGACTGAATTTCTTCTCATTTGTTGGTTAGAAGTTGGTATTAGATAATGTGGGTAATTCTTACGTTCTAGCTATGTAGCCTTGCTTTTTTAGGGACTAGAATTTATCTTCACGTGAAATTTTTGAAGGGATACAGCGCTTTATTTGTTCATTTAGGATGTTTAGCGCGGGAGTGATGCCCTATTGGCAGAGTTTTATTGAGCTGTCTTATAAAATTTATCTTTAGTCACCAGCTTTACAAATTTTGAGGGAAATTTTTAAAGTTTGCAGGTCTAAATCGTTGAAAATGAATTTAGGGGTTAAGGTGTGGTCTTTTTATTCACTCAAAAAATCTTTCAAACTTTTCGCCTTAAACATCAATTTACGGGTGCTTGGGGAGATGTGATTAAGGTTTTTCTTCTTCTTCCCTTGTTGTTTGTTCTAGGTTCTGTACCTGTAGCTTTTGCTAAAGGTGACGGTTCTTCAACAATTGCAAATGACGCTCGCTTAGGCGGCGATGGTGCCCGAACGCGGTTTGTCGCTGATTTATCAAAGCCAACAGATTATCGAATTTTCACACTTGCAGATCCATATCGCGTCATCATTGATTTACCCAATGTCCGGTTTAAATTACCCCAAGGGTTAGGGCGCACAGGTAAAGGCTTAGTGAGTGCGTTCCGTTATGGCTTGTTTGCCAAGGGGAAATCCCGGATTGTTATTGATGTGGTTGGGCCTGTTCATGTTGAACAGTCTTTTATCCTTGATGCTAAGGGCGGGAAATCGGCCAAACTTGTGGTTGATATTGTTCCCACTGACCGGACTAATTTTGAACGCCGCCGCAAAGCTCTTTATGAAAAACGTGTACGTGAAAGCAGAAAGGCTAAAAAAGCTTCTCTTGGTAGTGCGATTGAAAAGTTAGCACGTGCCCCTAAAAAATTAAGTAAAAAAAGAATTGTAATTGACCCTGGGCATGGTGGCCTTGATCCTGGTGCTTCAAGTAAGAAAGGGACACGTGAAAAAGATGTGGTTCTTGCCTTTGCAAAGGTATTGAAAAAGAAATTACTTAAACTTGGTACATATGATGTGAAGCTCACGCGATCTGTCGATATTTTTGTGCCGCTTGCTGAACGAGTGCAAATTGCTGAAGATTATCATGCATCTCTTTTCATCTCTCTTCATGCTGACGCAATTAGTAGGCGATTGGCTAAGCGAACGAGAGGGGCGACAATTTACACTCTTTCAAAAGAGGGGTCTGACCTTGAAGCTCAAGCCTTAGCGAAT
>CAXIDO010000164.1:0-5543 GCA_964022745.1 uncultured Methyloligella sp.
AAATGAAAAATCAAAAAAATCAAGAGACAATTTTTTTATTTTAATGGTAAATATCTAACGCAAGATACACCTCATTTCATCCGATTGGCGGTTGGAGAATTAAACAAAAATTCTGATGGCAAACAAAAGGTAAGCCAAGCGGTTTTTCCTGTGCAGGGGAAAGTGACGACGCCTAAATCTGATCGACAAATTGAGTTCGACGGTCAGGTTGGTGCTAAAGGTGATGTCTGGTTTGCCAAGGGAGATTTGAAAGCAGGTTTAGGTCGTATTGGACGAGTTGTCCCTCCAATTATAAAGACAAAGGTTGAGTCGACAGATGTTGGCTCAGATAAAAAGGCACCAAGTAAAACTGAATTGCCTGGTGCTGATGTGAAGGGTGATCAGGTGTTTTTCACTTCTAAACTTCATGTTCTTTCTGCCCAAGCGAAGTTAACTGATATTTTAATCCGTACTGGGAGTTTGGCTCGGCCGCAAACTGTGCGCGGTGAGCTGGAGATTAACTGGAGGGATGAGTTAGCCTTAATGGGGACTGCGAATGGTCAGGTGATTGATCTTAACTCAGCACTGGCTGGTTCAGTTTCTGATGAATCATCATCACAATTGAGTTCCTCTCTTTATGTTGCTCCGGGGGCTGCTTTATCCAAGTTAAATGATTTGCTACTGTCACAGGCTAAGTTTTTTGAACGTATCGACTTTACAGCGAAAGTTGCGCAGATTTATTTGGGCCAGGGAGATGTGCGAGATTTTTCACTTAATGTGAAAGGCCGTGATGGGCAGATTCGTATTGAAGATTTGACAGGCCGTATGGCTGGTACTAGCCGGATGAGTGTTTCTGGTAATTTTACTGAAAAAGAGAACGGGGCATTTTTTAATGGCTCTCTTTATTTGAGAGGTTTGCAGTTTCAAGAATTTATGCGGTGGGCCGTTCCTTCTTACACTCATTCTTACACAGGGGTAGATAACAAGTTTGGGCGCGGAAAATATATGCTCTCGGGTAATATTGTTTCTGAAGGGGATAGTTTTTTCTTAAATAGCTTGCAAGGTACTTTGGGGCGCTCTTCTTTGCGAGGAGATATGTCTTATAAAAAAGGAAAAGTCTCGAAAGACACTAGTGCTAGAGCTCCTGTAATGAAACTTTCTCTGCGATCTGGACCTTTGAGAATTGAAGATGTTTTAGGTGAACAGATTGGATTGAAAGATTTTGAAGATAAATTTTCTCAATTTTTTAAAAGTCAGACATCACAAGCATCTAAAAATGATACTGGTGCTTCTCTCCAAACGAAGATCGAGCTATCTGCTCAAAAAGTTATATTTAGTGACAGTGTGCAGAAAGATGTACGGCTTGTTTGGCGTGATCACGCGGCAGGATCTTTTGTTGAGACTCTGTCTGGTGTTAGCGAGAACGGATTAAAGTTAGTTTATGAAAATGGGCGAGCTGATGGGACTGGTGATAAAGCTGGAGAAGATAAGTTCTTTATTGAGGTTCTTAATGAAACTGCGCTGAAGGAACTTGTTGGGATTTCTGGTTTAGACACGACTTACAAGATTTCAAATGTAGTTGGTGAGAATTTCTATCCCTTAAGGTTTGGGGTGCGTCGTGAGACGTCTTCTGAATATACCCATTATCGATTTGATGGCCAGATGGGAGGGAGTGATACGGCTTTTTCCGTATTTATACCTCTTGAGGGAGATGAGAAAAAAGAGGGCGTTATGACCATTTTGGGGGGAATGGAAAGTTCTAATGGTGCCTTGCTGCTTTCTAAATTCTTACCGTTTTCAATTGAAAGCCGTGGAAGTAAAGAAAAGTTTGGTCCAGCAAAAGTGACATTTACTGCGAGAGGGACTGGGTCTGACGGGTTTCGTGGGCAGGTAAAGCTAGTGAATAATGTGATGACCGCTTCTTATGACGGTCAGTTTTCTTTGCAGAAGACCGAGCCAACTTCTGATGGAGAAGTTCTTATTAGTTCGAAAAAATCCAGTAAAGTTTTAGCATTATTTGGTCTTGCTCATTTAAACACAAAGAATGAAGAAGAGCCTTTTAGAGCTAAGGGGAAGTTTTCTAAAGTTCAAAATGGATTTGCATTAAATGATTTGAAGATTGCGATCGGTGATCGCCAAGTTATCGGGACAGGACTTTTTGAAGAAAAGGATGGTCAGCCGAGGTATCGTTTTGCTCTTGCGACTGAGCGTCTTGATTTGCAGACTTTGCTTGGAGCTTTGCAAAAACAGGCGGCAAATGCAGAAAAACAACAAAGGGTGCAAGTTGCCAATTTGGAGACAGGTGATAACAAAACTGATGGTAGAGAAAATGCTTTGAAAGCTGTTTGGTCTAATAGCCCATTCTATATCCGTAAAAACGATAAAACTGCTTCCTCTAACGAAGAAGAAATTTACCGGTTGGGTGATTTTTCTATTCGTGTATCCGATCTTCAACTTTCTGAGCGATTGAGTTTATCTGATGCTGAAGTACGGTGGCGTGTTCACCCTAATCACATAGAGATTGTAAAAATTGCTGGTAAAAGTCTGGGGGGTGTTTTTAATGCCTCAGGTATTCTGCGAGAACGCAGCGAAGGTTATGGTTTAAACGGGACTTTATCTCTTGAAAAGGCTCGACTTGAAGAGGTTGGCGCAGCTGAAGAAGCAAGCATTGGCACTGGAGAGTTTTCTTTTAACCTCTCGCTAAGTGGAGCTGGTTCTAGCCCCAGGGCTTTGGTTTCTAGTTTAATTGGTGAGGGCTTTTTGAAAATTAGTGATGGTGACTTGCGGCAAGTTAACCCGGTTTTGTTAGGACAGTTGGCGGAACGTTTTTTACAATCTGAAAATGGGGATGCTGGACAGTTGAAAGCTGATTTGGCTTCAGTTGTTGAGAACGTTAAACCATTAAAATTTAAATCACTTGATTTGGGACTGCAGCTTCTTGATGGTGATGTGAAATTACGGCAAAAAGACTTTGGTATCCGTCCTGGGATTATTGGCCTGCAAGCTGAATTGAAGTTGGTTGATTTAAGCTGGATGGGAAATTGGAGCATTCAGCCTGAAGAACGTAAAACGATTGGAAAAGTTCCTGGTGTTGTGAGGAAGATACGGGGAGATTTGCAATCTGTTGCTGGATTTCATTCTCAAATGGATGTGAATGAGTTTGAGAGATTTCTTACGCTGAAACATAAAGAGAGAGAATTGCGTAGTCTTGAGAAAGTCAGGCTGGAGCAAGAGGCGCGGCGGTTGGCTGAGGAACGCCGACAGGCTGAAGAAGAATTAAAAAGAATAAATGAAGAAAAAGCTCGCCTTAAAAGAGAACAAGAAAAATTTGATAATTTAAATAGGACTGAATTACCGCCGTTGCAATAGTCGTTTATTTGCTAAATGTACAAAAAACTCCCCTAAATAACACAACTGATATTTAAGGGAGTTTATTCTTTAACTTGCTGCTAGCTGACTTCGATAATATTGAAGAATATAAATGCGAATTGTGCTGGATAGCCCTGCTTCACCTCTATTTTCATCAATTATTTCAACCAATTCAGAAATCGATTTGGTTTGTTTGTTGGCAATATCATTGAGGGCGGACCAAAATGCGTCTTCAAGTGATATGGAGGTGCGGTGTCCTTTTAAGGTAAGAGATCTTTTCTTTGGGATGTCTTGCATTCTTTATTTTTATAAACTCCGGGGAGGGGTTAGGGTTCAAGTTTAATAGTTATGGCTGGCTCAAAGTTATAAGTGAGTGGGCTTGATTTTCCATACCCCTATTATTTGAGTCAGACTTTTTTAGTTATGCTTCAGGTTGCCTTTTCTGTGCTTCAGATGCCCACTAGCATCCGCAAGCAACAACCGCACTTGTTTAGTTTTATTTGGGGCCGATCATATCTTCTGGGCGTACGATGGCATCAAATTCTTCTGAAGTTACAAAGCCAAGATTTAATGCTTCTTCTTTTAAAGTTGTTCCATTTTTATGTGCTGTTTTAGCTATTGTTGTGGCATTATCATAACCAATTTTAGGCGCTAGTGCTGTGACCAGCATGAGTGAGCGTCCCATTAATTGTTTGATCTGTTCTGAATTTGGCTTGATGCCGACAACGCAGTTGTCAGTGAATGAAACAGATGCATCACTAATCAATTGAATTGATTGTAGTAAATTGTAAGCCATAACAGGTTTGTATACGTTCAATTCGAAATGACCTTGGCTACCAGCGAAGGTGATTGTGGTGTGATTACCCATGATTTGGCTTGCTACCATTGTGAGGGCTTCACATTGTGTTGGGTTGACTTTACCAGGCATGATTGATGAGCCCGGCTCATTTTCTGGCAAGCTTAACTCGCCCAGACCAGAGCGAGGGCCAGAGCCAAGAAGGCGAATGTCATTGGCAATTTTAAACAGGCTGACAGCGATGGTGTTTAGGGCACCTGACATTTCTACAAAAGCGTCATGGGCTGCAAGTGCTTCAAATTTGTTTGGTGCTGTGATGAAGTCAAGACCTGTAATTTTTTTTTTTTTTTTTGCGAATTTAACGGCAAAGTCAGGTTTTGCGTTTAGACCTGTTCCAACTGCTGTACCGCCTTGAGCGAGTGCATACATTCTTGGAAGAGCATTTTCTACACGGGAAATGCCATTTGCAATTTGTGCTGCGTAGCCTGAAAATTCCTGGCCTAAGGTTAGAGGCGTGGCATCCTGGCAGTGGGTGCGGCCAATTTTGATGATGTCGTTCCAACTGTTGGCTTTTTCGTCCAAAGCTTTATGTAAATGTTTTAAAGCGGGGATGAGAGATTTGTGGATTTCTTCAACGGCTGCGATATGCATGGCGGTTGGAAATGTGTCGTTTGAACTTTGTGAACGATTGACATGATCGTTTGGATGAACAGGTTCTTTACTGCCAATTGTACCGCCTAAAATTTCAATGGCTCTGTTTGAAATAACTTCATTGGCGTTCATGTTTGATTGCGTGCCGGAGCCTGTTTGCCAAACAACCAATGGGAAATGATCATTTAATTTGCCGTCGATGACATCGTCAGCTGCTTTTGCGATGGCGTCACTGATTTTGGTTTCAAGGTTATCCAGGTCGTTATTACTAAGAGCTGCTGCTTTTTTTACAATACCAAGTGCTCTGATCAATGATTTTGGCATGGTTTCTATGCCAATTTTGAAGTTACCGAGTGAGCGCTGTGTTTGGGCACCCCAATATTTATCACTTGGGACGTCTAAGGCGCCGAAGCTATCTGTTTCTGAGCGAGTTGACATTGTAAATTCTCCTTTTAATAGGACACGTGGTGATGCGCTTTTACTTTTTATTTCCATTACCTGTGTGATTGAGCTTTGTTTTGACTTCTGCAAAAAGCGTTTTATTTTTTCAGCTCAAAAAAAGGTTATAGGTAGTATGGATTAGTAGTACATCTCCTTAAAACTGTTAAAGGAAATGTTGTTTGAATATTCTGTTGGAATTTACCCCATTGCATAGAGGTAAATGATCAGAAAAGCCATACCAATTCAGTAAATTTTAGAGAAAATCAATCTTTTTTGAACGCTATATTCGCAAAAGTGTAAGTTTTAC
>CAXIDO010000165.1:0-5536 GCA_964022745.1 uncultured Methyloligella sp.
CTAGAGTGAGGTTTGATTGCAGGAAAAATGAAAAAAAGAGAAAAAAGTTCACCTTAAGTAATGAAGAGCTGAATGGTTAATTTGAGGTGAGAGATGCAATTTTATAGAAAATCATTCAAATCCGCCCCCTTTCTTTAAAAAAAAGGCGAATTTAAATGAAATCATGCATCAATTCATAAACAAGACTGATTTACTTAAACATCCGCCAGCCAGAGATCATTGTCGATATCATTGATTGACGAGAAACCAGTTCCTCACGAAATGCTGCATATAAATGCAGCATGATAAAGCAAATGATCACCCACATACCAAGATGATGATAAGTATGAATGGCCATTGTGCCATCAAAAAACAGCAGCATAAAATCGGTTACATTATAAAGCCAGTGTCCCATGCCGAGCCCTTCAGCATAAAGAGCAAGTCCTGAAACAATCATGAAAATTGCTGGCAAAACGAAGCCAAAAAACATAATGCATTGAGCCACCGGGTTGTGACCAACAAATTGCGGTGCTTGATTGTTGGCAAAACAATACCATTTGATTTGCTCTAAAAATCCGGTTCGCCATTCTTGTGAATGAACAGGTAATAAAAATAATTCTTTGGCATACTTATTACCGGTGAATGCAAAAAATATGCGTCCCAAAAATAGATAAACCATAATTTGGCCGGCCGCAAAATGAGCAAACCTGGTATAGCCCATCAGGTAATGGTCACTCGCTTCACCTGAAAGAGTTGGTGGAGGGCTTCCAATAAAATATCCGCTGACGCAAAGCACAATAATGCAAAACATATTGAGCCAATGCCAGGCCCGAATAGGGCTTTGATAAACATAAATCGCTATCTGAGATTGCTGCTCTTCCTTAGTAGAACTTGAAAAAACATCAAGTGACTGAGCTGAAGTGGAGGGTGTTGGTGATTGTGTTGTATCGGTCATGTTAGTCCCCTTGTAAAGAAACATTCCAACGCAAGTACAAGGTGAAAAGAAAGGTTCCAAAAATCAAGCTTCTGAAGATTTTGGAGTAAAATAAGTTCAATAAAAACAATAAATTAAACGAGACGTTTACCTTAGCTTTACAGTTTTTTGGCCTATAGTACAAGTATCAATTCTACACGGATTATCAGCAGTCAAATGAAGTGATTGCACCCTGTATGAATGGAAGGAAAATAAAATGGATTTAAATATTTTACGCAGACGTTTTGTCTTGTTCCTCACCGTGATGATGTGGTTGCCATTGATGTTGTCTGCCATGGCTTATGTGTCATCTGATTTGATGACAAATGTCTTCCCCCTAACATGGTCAGACTTCAACACCTCGGCATTTCCTTTGCTGTTTGCTATCGGTCTCACCGTCTATTCCACCTACCTGTTGAGAACAAAGCCGATGGAATTGCAAACCAGATATATAACAAGTGCGAACTTGGCTGTGAACATGATCGCGTTGATCATTATGCTGCGTGGTAATCCGTTGCAGATTGAAGCGCAGTTCGGTTTAATTGCAGTGATCGCTATACTCTCAGGTTGGTGCGATAAAAAAGCGACAACAATTGCTGCCCTATGTGCAATGGGTTTTACCTTGAGCGCAGCAATTTTAGATCCAGCAGCTGCGTTCATTGGTGATGTTGGTATCGTGCTCACCATGATCCACCTTGTAACCATTTTCATTACCCAAGAAGGCGTAAACTGGATTGTCGGTAATATGGAAACAGCGGCAGGCCGCGTTGGTGAAGCGCTTGATGAAGCGAATACAGCAACAGCTAAAGCCGAGGGTATGGCTTCGGAACAAAAAAGATCTGCTGCAAAGCATGAAGAAGAGCGCCGCGAACGATTAACTGAAATAGCTGAAAGTTTTAGATCTCGGATGGATAGTTTCATCAAGGCTGTTGGTCAAGGTGCTGGTCAAATGACCGGCTCAGCCATTGAGCTTACAGATATTGCAAAACATACAGCTGAGCTCGCCGGCACAGCAAGCTCAGCCTCCCAGTCAGCAGATAATAATGTACGCTCCTTGGCAGGCGCCGCTGAACAATTAGCCAGTTCAGTATCCGAAATTTCAACACAAGTTGTAGATACCTCTACAGCTGTACGCAAAGCAACAGATCAAGCCCGCCAAAGTTCAACAAGGGTGAGAGCGCTAACCGAAGCGGCAGAGAGCATAGGAACAGTTGTTAACCTAATTGAAGAAATCGCTGAACAAACAAATCTATTAGCATTGAACGCAACGATCGAATCTGCAAGAGCAGGTGAATCTGGTAAAGGTTTCGCGGTGGTAGCCGCAGAAGTTAAATCATTAGCTGAGCAAACCAGTCAGGCAACCAGCGAGATCGCAAAGCATATTCAAGAGATACAGGCAGCATCAAAAGATACGGCAACAGAAATTAACGAGATTGCTCAAACCATGACACAAGTTGATAAGCTTTCAAGTTCAATTTCTGATGCAATGAATGAACAAGGAGCCGTAACAAGTGAGATCTCTTCAAATGTGCAAGAAACAGCCTCACACTCAGCTGAATTAGCAAGCGCTGTATCAGGCGTAGATCACTCAGCTGATAAAACCAGCGTTTCAGCAGAAGAAGTTCATAAAGCCTCAACCAAGCTTGAACAAGACGCAGATCGTCTAAGACAAGAAATCGATAATTTCTTAAACGAAATAGCCGCATAAATATTGCTGAAGATAAGAAAACAAAAGCCCTCCAAAATTTTGGAGGGCTTTTGTTTTTAGAGGAGATGGAGTTGGCCTGCTTTAAGTCGGTAAGTCCTTTCAGTCAAAGCCGACAAGAAAGTCTCGTCATGAGAAATGATCACTTTAGAAATATCAAGTTTTTTTAAAATGTCCGTTAGGCGCTCATAAGCCAGTTCATCAAGGCCAGTGGTTGGTTCATCAAGTAACAAGACTTTCGGTTCCATAGCAAGAACACTGGCAAGGGCAACCAGCCGTTTCTCACCGCCAGAAAGATGGTGTGTGATACGTTTCTCAAATCCTGAAAGGCCTAACTCACTTAGAACCTTCATTGTTATCTCTTTCGCCTTAGTATGGTTTAGTCCAAGGTTCAAAGGGCCAAAGCTCACATCTTCCTCAACGGTTGGGCAAAACAATTGATCATCTGAATTTTGAAACAGATATCCAGCCTGTGTCCGGACAGCTAAGAAATCATCTTCTGATGAACAAGCCTTGCCAAAAGCAATGATTTCACCTGAGCCAGGTTTCAACAAGCCCATCATCAAATGAAAGAGGCTGGTTTTCCCAGTTCCATTGCCCCCAATCAAACCAATAGTTTCATCCTTTAAAACTTCGAAATTCAGTTCGCTAAACAATGGGGCAAAACCAGGCCGTGAAAACGAAATGTTTTGTAACTTAAAGTAAGGTTCAGCCATAGGTGATAAATTCCATAAAAGATTTGAAATCTAGTGAGGAGCTAAAAACTAAAAAAAGCAAAAGGCCAGAAAAAAAGGTGAGTATCAAAAAAGTATCCTGGCGACCATAATGAAAATGATGAAGCAGCGGAAACGTGCCCTGGAACCCTCGGCATTTCATAGCAATTAAAATTTGCTCGCCTCTCTCTATCGAGCGCACGAATAACATCCCAATTAAATGGCCAATGCTTTTCCAGCAATGCCAACTTGTCGAATATTGAAATCCGCGGCATTTCATAGCTGTACGCATGCGTTCAAGCTCAAAGCGTAACACATCAATATAGCGCACCATCAAAAGAAGGATTTGGACAAATTGGGTAGGCACTTTCAAATGAGCAAGAGCATGTGCAAATTCAGCGACTCCCATGCGACCCATTAAGGCTGTGAAGCATAAAAATATACTATTTGCTTTAAGGGCAATGCTCACCGCCAACCAAAAGCCATCAAGATAAACCGGAACTCCCCAAATCAGCAGAGACGGCCCGCTTGCAAAAGTAAAAGGGAGAGAAAAAAGAGCTAAAATCATAAAGCCATCGAGGAGCATGATTTTTTTTAATGTAGAGACCAGAGGAACACGAAATAAAACGGCCAACCCAAAGGCAAAAATGAAAAGTCCCAAGCTAAGCTGTAATGAAGAAACGCTAATCACTAGAACCGAAAAACTAAGTGTAAGGAATATGAGCGTGCGGGGGTCAAAACGGGCATCAAATAAAGAAAGGAACATTAGACATCCCTCTTATCAACGAGTGCCCGCCGGGATAGAAAAAACATCCAAATTCCAAAGACACCAAATAAAACCCCAAGACCACCTAAAATTTCGAGCAGCCAGATCTTTTGATGTAACTTGGAGATTTGCTCTTTTAAAGGCGTGAGCTCCGAAGAAATGATATGTCTTAATTCTTGTGCATCAATTTTGACGCCTTGTTGAGGTTTATGTGTTTCTCCATCAACAGTGCGTAGCTCTTGCCCATGTATCTTCATAGCACCATGATCAGATAACTTCGGCGTAATGATCCTTTCAACAAGATGTCCGTCTATTGATCGACATTGAATTTTAAATGGGGCTGTTGAGGGTAGCCGCCATTGGAAGCGTCCCTGCTTATCACTACGCAAAACATGTATCTTTTTGTTTTGAAGCGATGAAATAGTAATTTCTGCATTTGCTAGCGGGGAGTGAGCAGAAAAATAAACTTGCCCTAAAAGCTGAAAGCCAGTTGCTTGAACTTCTGTTTGACTAGACTGAGAAGAAAGCGCTTCAAGTGTAACGAACATCTGTAATTTATGTGCGTTAGCTGGGTGAACAGAGAAAAGCAGCAAAGTGCTTATGACTAAAAACAAGTGACCTGATTTCAGCACACTCCACTTCATGTTTGAAGCTCCGAAGATCTCTGAAGAGCAGGTACTTGTTTTAGGTTGATCCGAACAAAGAGGTCAGGTTTGAGGCTAGTTAGAAATTGTAAAAGAACACCAACAACAAGTCCTTCAATCACAACAAGAGGAAGGTTTGCAAGCACCATAAATTTCGCAACAGGAATAAAAGCTTGCCCAGAAAGCGCCAGACTAAACGCCACCATAAGAAGAGATCCGGCTATTGCAAAACTACCCGCGCAAAAGCCAATCACAAAAATTCTATTTTTCTGTATGAGTTCAAAAATTTTGAACCTGGATAAGGAGGGAGGCGTATAAAAACCTTTGGCTTCTCTATGAAGTTCCCTTTGTAGGAATGGCATAAATACCAAGTAGGCCAAAAACCCCGGTAATGACATATTCACTAGGTTCAATCCAAGAACCGTGATCCCGCCAAAACCAAAAATAAAAGTCTGTAACATGAGTCCAGCGAATAACGCAGGAAAAATAGCAGGGCCCAAAACCAGTCCTAATAATCCTGTTAACATAAGATGAGCCGATGTTGGGCCTATCGGCACGCGTATAACACTGGCCACAAAAAAAGCTGCAGCAAGAAGGGCAATCTTAGGAATATCATCTGGCGCAATTCGTTTTAATCCAAAACCAACAGCACTCACCGCAGCAACTGCTGCGCCAACAACAAGAGGAGAAGAAACAACGCCATCCATAATATGCATCAGATTAATCTCCATGTTTCTTTAGTGTCTTGTGTTTCTT
>CAXIDO010000166.1:0-5525 GCA_964022745.1 uncultured Methyloligella sp.
TTTTTTTTTTTTTTTAAAAATAAAAAACCCCTCGTGATATATATAATCACGAGGGGTTTTTTTATTTGGTCTATTTTCTCTCACGGGCTATTCTGATGCCTTAGCAGCCAAGCCCTCCAAGGGGCGGTGCAACGCGCCGGACGCCCCTGGCGTCATGCCCTGGCACTGAAGAAGCGCCACTTAATATGACTGCTGTGTTTTTTGACGGTAGGCTCTGGCTTTCATTTCTTTGCGGGATGAACGCCAGTTGCTGCCGGTTAAGTTTTCAGCATCAGCTCTATTTTTCTTAGCAAGATCTTTTAATTTTGGAGCAAAATCTCCGCCCAAGTTTTGAGCTTCCTTGGCAAGATAGGCTGCATTGCTTTGCAAAATTTCTTTCGCTCTTTTTATGTCACCTTTATCTCTAAGGCTGACAGCTTCTTCATTTTTCTCTGTTGCTATTTGCTCGATCACATCGCTCATCACACGTTTATTCACGGCTTTTGCTGCACGGCTTTTGTTTTTTGTGAAATTGATTTTAGCTTCTACTTTAAGAGTTTCTCGTGATTTATTTTGCAGTGAACGATAATCGATCGTCACTTTTGCAAAGTTATGATCACCTTCGTCATAAGTCTCATCTAGCTCAGCTTCAATAATCAGGTGTTTAGATTGGGCTCCATAAAGCTGATTTAATTTTACGCGTATGGTTTGACCATTTATGTCAGCTCTTCTACCCATTAAACGGATGGGGCGAATGCCAACTTCACATTCTATGATGATTTCAATATCTTGAGCGATGACAGATAGTACATCACCAAACTCTTTGTTGAAAATATCAACTAAATCTCGCTCATGTTTTACAAATGCATGGTTACCATCACTTGCGTAAGCGAGTTTTGTCATTAGATCTTCATTAAAGCCAAGTCCTAATCCGATTGTTGTTATTGAGATGCCTTTAGCACCAGCCCTTTGACCCAGCGCTTCCAAGTCACTTGGTTTTGAGGGGCCAACATTTGCCAAACCGTCTGAGAGTAGGATGACGCGGTTGACGCGGTTTTCATCTAGAAATGCTTCAAGTTCATGGATGCCACGTTTTGTACCTGCGTATAGTGCGGTTTGCCCTGTTGATCTAATCGAGCTAATACGACGGCGAAACTCTGTTGTGTTTGTCACCCTTGTGGACGGCATCAACACATCGACTTTGCTGCTATATGTAACGATTGATACATAATCATCTCGTCCCAAACGCTCGACAGCCATGATCGCGGCTTCTTTTGCTTGAGCAAGTTTACTCCCGTTCATTGAACCTGACTTATCTATAACGATTGCAATGTTAACGGGTGTACGTTCAGTTTTTTCTCTTCGAATGCCTTCCAGGTCGATACGTAGATAGGTTTTCTGTCCCTTGTCACCCAGGTAAGAATTTTGACCAAGCTCTGTTCTAAGCTTGATGTCTGAACTCTCTCTTTCTTCGGATGCCTGAACTGTGGTGGTAAAGGCTAAAGCTGCTAGAGCTGCGACGCCCAGAATTTTAGGCACGCTAAGCACTAAATTTGAGACTTGTTTGCGCATTGTCATAATGGTTCCCTTTTATGCTTCAGGTTGCCCACTAGCAACCGCATTCTCACAAATAATTTACTTGTTTAAGAAAACCATGATGACTTGGTGAAAACGGGACCAAACAAGGGCTAAAATTGGGCTTAAGCCTGTAGAAACATTACAAATGCGTATAGTTTATCGTTTTTTCTTATTTTACTGGCCGACCAGCTGGAAAAACACGATCTGGTGGCGCATGATTATCAATGTAAGCTTTGATGTTAATCATGACTTTTTCGCCCATATCGATACGGCTTTCCAAAGTTGCTGAACTCATATGAGGCAAGGCAACAACCCGTTCATTATGTAAGAGCCGTTTATCAATTTGCGGTTCATGTTCGAACACATCGAGCCCAGCGCCAGCAATGGCTCCATTTTCAATGATAGTGGCTAGCGCTTCTTCGTCAATGATGTCACCGCGGGCGGTGTTAATGATGAAGGCTGTGGGTTTAAGCAAGTTTAACCTACGCGCTGACAAAAGATGATAGGTCGCAGGTGTTGAGGGGCAATTCACCGAGATCACATCCATGCGTGTAAGCATCTGGTCGAGATTTTCCCAGTATGTTGCATCGAGCTCTTTTTCAATGTCTTGAGAGATTGGACGACGGTTATGATAGTTTATTTTAAAACCGAAGGCTTTGGCGCGCCTTGCCACTGCTTGACCTATTCGTCCCATACCAATGATGCCTAGTGCTTTACCATTTAAGCGATGTCCTAGCATCCAGGTCGGTGACCAGCCCCCCCATTTATTGGCCGGGTCGTTTAGAAAGATTGCTCCTTCTAAAAGACGGCGCGGGACTGCTAGCATCAATGCCATTGTCATATCGGCCGTATCTTCAGTTAAGACACCTGGTGTATTGGTGACAATGATATTTGCGTCTTTTGCGGCATCCAGGTCAATATTATCAACGCCTGCCCCAAAATTTGCGATTAATTTTAGATTGTTACTTGCATGACCAATAATCTCAGAGGTGATTTTATCTGTTACTGTTGGTACCAGAATATCAGCGGCTGCCACTGCTTCAGCTAAATCAGCTTGAGAAAGTGCTTGATCTGTCGGATTTAGGCGAACATTAAACAGCTCTGCCATCCGACTTTCAATACTATCTGGTAATTTGCGGGTAACAATGACAAGTGGATCTTTATTCATGGTTTCCCCCCTTATTTAATTTTATGAGTTATATGTTATCACTGTTGTACCAAATGGAACTGATTTGGGGAAAGGCATTTTCACATCATTTATTAATTTACAGAGAAAATTATGAATGAATATCAAATATCACACCTAATTTATATCTGTGCTCATTGTCATGGGCAGTCTATTGTCCTATTAAGGTCATAGTTATATTATTAGTTTAGTGCTTGTTATGGCCTTTAGTTGCCCACTTAGCAACCGGCCTGATATGATGCTCTGATTTACCTTTTTCTCAATCATTTAACACGATTAAGTTTGCTATTTTATGATCCGTCTTAAAGCTATTGTCCTTATATCTAGTTTGCTTCTGCTCTCTATATCTCACAGCAAAAGTGCAAATGCTTTAGAGAGAACCATTGGCCCTAGCGGTGAAACTGTTCCACGTTTTGTTAGCTTAAAGTCTGATTTGGTGAATGTGCGCCGCGGACCTGGGCGAAACCATAAGATTTTATGGGTGTTTAAAAAACTCGGTTTGCCGGTCAAAATCGTTTCTGAATACGAAAATTGGCGAGAAATTGAAGATCAAACCGGAGCTAAGGGATGGGTATTTCATAGCTTACTTTCACGCCGGCGCACTGGTCTCACCCTAAATCCCAAAGATAAAGCCCTTGAGTATTTTTCTCTTTTTGAAAGCTCTACAAAAAAAAGTACATCACTTGCCAAGATTGGCAAGGGGGTCATTGTTCATATCATCACCTGCACAGGGGATTGGTGTCATGTTGCAGTGAATAAAAAAATTAAGGGCTGGCTTCGCCAAGACCATCTCTGGGGTTTATTTCAACAAGAGCCGATTAAAAAATAGCTTTTTTAATCGTTTTTTTCTCTCACGGCTATTCCTAGCGCTTATGACGCTAGGGCCTCCGAGGGGCGGCGCTTACGCCGGGCATCCTTTGGATGCCATGTCCTTCAGCCCGAATTGGGCTGAACTCCTTCTTCGTATAGATCGTTTTTTCTCTCCGGTTTATTATCTATGATGTCGTAGAGTTACGATGGTGACACTAGATATTCGCGTTGAGGCTTTTCTTCGCGAGGTTGATTTCTCTGTTTAAAACGGAGGCGAATTCACGGCGTTCGTCGTCGGATAAAAAATTGCCAAAGTTTAAAACCTTGCCATGAGAAATCAGTTGCATTTTCGTGGCACCGCTTGAATGTTCTTTGATACCCACTTTGACCCAGAACGGGTTATATTGAAAAGACTGGCTACGGCCAGAAGGGTATACTCTTTCTAATATTAGTTCATTTGAGGTCAGGCTTATTGTTTCAAATATTTTTAAATCATTATAATTTTTTCGAAACGCAAGATAGATCAGCAATACATCAAGCCCCATAAAGCCCATGACTGGCCAGGCGCCAGCTAATGTGAAAACCAGCCCTGTTGTAAAACACACTATGGAAATGCAGATCATAAAAATGATGAAGCCTTTTGGGCTTAACGAGCGATTAGGGGTGAGCATGGCTGAGAACTCATGAGTGTTAACTTTCAATCGCTCTTCATCGTTTTTTCCCGAAGAGTGCGCGGAAAGTTTATTTTCTCTTTCATTTGTCCCTGAATTTCGTCTTGTAAAATCGCTCATAATGTTCAGTATATTCAGAGTTACCGATCTGGCAAGTCTTGAGACATTCACAATTTCGCGCGGCAAAAGATGACAATTAAAAAACTCACCAAAAAACAAATAGAAACTCTGTTTGAGCGCCTATCTACGGCTCTTCCTGAGCCTGAGACCGAGCTTCAATATACCAATGATTATACATTGGTTGTTGCTGTGGCTCTTTCTGCTCAGGCAACGGATGTTGGAGTGAATAAAGCGACGAAAGATCTTTTTAAAATTGCTGATACACCAGAAAAAATGGTCGCCTTGGGTGAAAAAAAGCTTATCGACCATATCAAAACTATTGGGCTTTATCGCAACAAGGCTAAGAATGTCATTGCTCTGTCGCAAATGATACTGGATGATTTTGAGGGCCAAGTCCCACAAACTAGGGAAGCGCTTGAAAAATTACCTGGTGTTGGGCGCAAAACCGCCAATGTTGTGATGAATGTTGCTTTTGGGCATCCGACCATAGCTGTCGATACACATATATACCGGGTCTCTAATAGAACTGGTTTAGCGCCTGGTAAAAATGTACTTGAAGTTGAACTGGCTTTAGAAAAACGGGTCCCAAAAGATTATCTTCTTCATGCGCATCATTGGCTCATTTTACATGGTCGTTATATTTGCAAAGCTCGAAAACCGGCCTGTGTGCGTTGTGAAGTTGCTGATGTTTGTAATTTTGATGAGAAAGTTGTCAGCTAGGGTCTCTCTCTCTCACGGCTATTCCAAGCGCTTATGGCGCTTGGGCCTCCGAGGGGCGGTGCTTGCACCGGGCTTCGCTGTCGCTTCGCCATGTCCCTCAACCCGAAAATGGGCTGAGCTCCTTCGTCGTAATGAGGGTTCAGAAATTGTTTTGGTTAATTCATAAAAACAATACTGCGCCTTTATCCAAGAGTATTTTAATTGATAGCCTTGTAAAACTTTCGTCCAGCTTTGAGACTAGTCGCCTTTCAAGACTTGACTTATGGGGGACTGTCTGGCCTATAACGGGTGGAATTTAATAATGATTTTCAATTTGAGAAATGAGCATTTGGCTCATTGACGGGGTAACATGTCTGATATTGATGTACTTGGAATTGGCAATGCTATTGTTGATATTATTGCCAAATGTGATGACAAAGTTTTACAAGATTTGGATTTGCCAAAGGGGCATATGCAGTTGA
>CAXIDO010000167.1:0-5519 GCA_964022745.1 uncultured Methyloligella sp.
ACGGGCTCTTTCTGAATTTCTCCCCATTCAAGTTCGCCCCAATCATACTCAGCAACTAAAAGCCAACAGTCCTAAGTTTTTCCCATTTCGTAAATTAGGGCTTTTTCGTTTTGAAGCGCCCTCTGAGAATGTACGCGGGCTGATGCTTGGTCTTTTCGCGCTCACGTTAGTTATGATTATTTGGGCTTTATTTGCTCTTAATAGCCCTGATCAACCGCCTTTTGAAATCGGGCGCGCTCTATTATTGCCTGTCTTACTTTCAATTTGGGTGCCGCTTCTGACGACTGTCACGTTTCTTTCAAACCAATTACGGTTTCCTTTTCTCACCGTATTCATCATTTGTGGCATTGCGCTTAGTTGGGGCTTTGGGGACAATCATGATGTTGAACTGGCGTCTGTCATACAGAAAAAAGATACTCAGAAAATCTCTGATAAACTTAGCTCTCCTGTGCAGGGGTCACAAAAGCTCGCGCTAAAAAAAGCGCTTGAAGTTTGGATGGATCATCATAACTGCAAGGAGACGCCGCGAGCCTGCCCGCCGCCTATTCTCATTGCAGCAAGTGGGGGTGCCTCTCGCTCTGCATTTTTTGTAGCCACTGTTCTTGGGGAATTACACGATAACCCTTCTCTTTTCTGGCCCAAGCAATTGCCAAATTCTGAGCGCCCGAAAACGGCTCAAGATGTCGCAAAGCATATTTTTGCGATCTCCTCTGTCTCTGGCGGATCTTTAGGAAGCGCTGCTTATGCCGCTTCATTAAAAAGCAGCTCTTCCAGCCTTTATGGAACAAACCCTTGTAAGAGACAGCCATTGCGGCAAGACGGTCTATTGTTTTCTGTGCCAACGGCTTCGAAGGATAAAGTTTATTTTCAGCCCAACTGGAAAAATTGTTTGCAAGCGGTTACAGCTGGCGACTTTTTATCGCCAGCGATGATCTCTTTTGCCTTTAGGGATAATCTTGCGCTTTCAAGCCTTATTGGATTACTGACACAAACAGATAGGGCAAAAAGTTTAGAGCGGGCATGGCACAAACGGTTTCAGCATTTGACAGAACGCCCTCACCTTTTGGAACCACTTCTTTCTTATGTTCCCAATGAAGAGCGTTGGTTGCCACTTTTATTACTAAACGGCACGTCTGTTTCTACAGGCAAGAGGGTGATAGCAACGCCGTTAGAGCCTAGTTACAATATCAGAGATAAAATTCAATTTGCTCCTTATTTGGCAAGTGCGGATCAGAGCCAGTCGTCTGCCTCACCGATTGTTTCAATTTTCACAGACAGTTTGGATCTCCATGAACTTCTGGCGCATAAAATTGACGATGGCCAAGTAGCAACTGAAAATTGGGATAGTGAACAATCTCAAGAGGCCATTCCTGATATTTCCATCTCCAAGGCTATTTCGCTTTCCGCTCGTTTTCCTTTGATTTCACCGCACGGCAATTTACGTAATATTCAGGGGCGGATTATCGACAGGGTTGTTGATGGGGGTTATTTTGACAATTCAGGGATGCTAACAACTTTGGAACTTGCCAAAGCAATTGAAACTCTTTCAAACAATGCCTTGAAGCCCATTCTCATACAGATTAGCAATCATCCGGTTACTCTGAAAGAGAGCCCTGAACATTTGCAAAGCACAGAAAAATTTCGCTGCCCGGAGCACAGTTTTGTTAATCACAACCCGCCGCCAGAAGAGCATCAATTTTTACCTGAGCTCACCTCGGTTACCAGCGCATTATTAAATGCACGTGTCGCAAGAGGGAGCCATGCGATCGCGCTTGCAGGCATTGATGGGCAAGACAGATTTGTTCATTTCCAAGTGGCTGGAATTAAAGATGAGCTTGGGTCTAGTAAACGACTTTCAATGAGTTGGTGGCTTTCGAAATCTGTTCAGAACGCTTTGAACAATCAAATGAAGTGGAAACGGGATGATAGACAAAGCGAGAACCTCACCTTAAATCAAAAATTAAATCCGGCCTTTTGTGCCATTCGAAAATTTAGAAAAGCACAGCTGAACCATTGGAAACATCGGGTGAAGCCTCAAAAGCTGAAAGAGGAAAATGCCATTGCTCGCAGCCAAACTGAGGGGAAAACTGATAGGGAAGATCGGGGAACATCTACTGAAGTTGATGGTACTGTCACAGGTTCAATAAAACAGAAGTAATGGCCATAACTCAGCTGTTGTTTGGTTTTTCATCTTTTTGACCCAAACTCTTTTTTCTCCAAACTCCATAAGCCCAGGCTTTCCAAAGCGGGTAAGAAATATCTGTTAAATCTGGGGCTGGATCAAACCCATGACTGCCTCCTGGCCCACATCGCCAAACGCGCGACAAAATTAGCCAAAACCCTTTCCATGCTCCATTAAGATTTATTGCGTCGATTGCATATAATGAGCAGCTTGGTTCATGACGACATTGCCGCCCCATAATCGCTGAGAGAGAATATCGGTAGGCATAAATCGGCAGTTTTAGTGCCCATCGTGTTAATAAATCCAACAGTTTTACTATTTTTCCGATCATTTGCGCACCGATAGTTTCAAATATTAACGAGAGACTTTAAACTTTAACCAACAAGTAACCATCAACAACATGATTTAAAATATGATTTTACTGACCAGTTATATAAGTATAAAAGCCAATTAATCGAACAAAAAAGGCGTCAGTACACATGAATTCTTTAAAATCACAAATTTTACTCACAAGCATACTGGGTCTCTTGTGTGGCTTTTTTCTTTTTCATACGCCGAACTTGTCTGAATATGAGAACAATTATGATCCAAACTATTTTAATCGGTTAATAACACCGCTTTTGTCACCTTTTATTAAATCTAGTAAAATTACCAAAACATTTCCTTCTATTGATACATCCCTCAAAAACCCGGATGATGATTTTGATAAGGACTGGCCTAGCCAATTAGCGCAGCGAGTTAAAGATACTAGATGTAAATGGGCCAAGGTTAGTTTTGCCTATGCTGCATGTAAGCGTATAGCTAAAAAGTGCCATGCTGAGCATGAGGATTATCATATGCAAGACATGTGCGTTCAACGAGGTATATTAGAAAACTTCAATATCAAGTTTAAATCTATATACGATCGATGATTCGTTCAGCTTATTTTCACTTGTTCTTTAACGCCTCTGCCATAGCGGCCAGTGTTGCTTCGAAAACAAGCATCATTGATGTGTGTCTTGGTTTGTAATCTTTTACCGGATAGAGCACTTCGAGGTCTGCCCAAATACCTTTGGGAGCTGGCCCCTCTTCTTTGAGCATCGCTAACATTTCATCTCTTATGGCCTCAATATCGCTTTTGGTTAAACCAACAGCATTTTGAGCCATGACAGAGGCAGCGGCCTGACCAAGCAAGCATGCTTCAACGGTTTGTCCATATCTAGTTATTTTTTCGCCTGAAACATTCAAGTCAACGTGAATTTTTGAACCGCATAATTTTGAATTTTTGGTCGCAGACCCATCTGCCCCTTCAAAAGCCTCCGATTGAGGCATTGAAGCGACCACTTCTAAAATTTTGGTGCTGTAAATATCTTCAGGGGCGTCCATAAATTTAGATGATCCTTTAACACTATGAGTTTAGTAAATTTGAAGCTTATGCTTGAAACCTGACCAACACCACTATATATGATACAATATAACAATATTAGATCGTATATTTGACACTGAAATTTTATTTTCCAAACATACAATCAAATATGGTATATGCAAAAACTTAAGCTCAAGGGCGAATTAGGCCAAGGTCTTTTCAGTTTCTTTATGCTAACCATTATTTTTTCTTCATTTTCAATGATGAATTACAATTTAAGAATGGAATGCTTAAATAACAAGACATGACCTCTTATCTCTTTTCGCACAGCTGAATGTAAAGTTTTTAATTAATTAACTTTGCTTTCTCTGACAGAAACGATTAAGTGCTCAAAATTTAAGTACATTTCTAAGTACATTATAGAAATTAGTACACTGTGAAAAATGATATGCCTATGCGACTTGATAACATTCGCCTCTGCGACTTAATAACAAAGTCCGGCAAATCACTCATTCACAGAGAAGAGCTTAAAAGATTAGGTGACGAATGACGACCATTACTGATAACTCTCCCAAAAATAGCAACGGAAGTTTAAAGAAAAACGCCACTGGCTTAAAACAAACTTCTGCTTCTCGCCCAACTCGAGCTGAGGCAGAGGACGCTGTTCGCACATTAATTGCCTGGGCTGGTGATGACCCAGCGCGTGAAGGATTAATTGATACTCCGAAACGAGTTGCCAAAGCATATGGCGAATTCTTTAAGGGCTATGATGAAGATGCGATGGAGATTTTATCTCGCACTTTTGAAGATGTAGCTGGTTATGATGATATGGTGATGCTACGCGGGATTGATATGAGCTCACACTGTGAGCACCACATGGTTCCGTTTGTTGGCAAGGTTCATATCGCTTATATGCCTTCCAAAAAAGTTGTTGGAATTTCTAAATTGGCGCGCATTGTTGAGACCTTTTCCAAAAGATTACAAACCCAGGAAACTATGACGGCTCAGATCACGCGAGCCATTGATAAAGGACTTGGGACACGCGGAACTGCCGTAATGATTGAAGCTGAGCACCAGTGTATGTCTATGCGCGGTGTGAACAAACAGAACGTTGCAACAATCACAACGCGTTTTACTGGTTTATTCCAAGATGATAAAGATTTGAGAACTCGCTTTTTGGGAATGGTAAATAATGGCAAGTGATGATGCCCAGAAGATTGATGAAACTTTAGATTTCACTCCTAAGTTTGACAGTGATGGTTTAATGCCGGCGATTGTCATTGAGGCTTCATCTGGCACACTTTTGATGCAAGCCTTTGTCAATATTGATGCGCTCAAGACGACATTAGAAACTGGGTACGCTAATTTTTGGTCTCGGTCTCGACAAGCTTATTGGCAAAAGGGTGAAACCAGTGGCAACCGCTTGCTCATCAAAGATGTGCTTATTGATTGCGACCAAGATTCCATTTGCTTCATGGTTGAGATGGAAGGTGCTAAAGCTGCTTGCCATACAGGGCGCCAGAGCTGCTATTATCGCAAATTGTCTATTAATCATGATCAGTCTACCTCGGGAAGTGAAATCTCTTTATCGTTTAACGATATGAAACCGCTCTTTAATCCAAAAGACGTTTACGGATCTTAATTTCTCTCACGGCTACTCTGCAGCTAAAGCTGCAGGCCTACGAGGTGCGGCGCTAGGCGCCGGGCTTTGCTGGCGCTACGCCATGTCCTGACGCCGAAGATGCGTCACTCCTTCTTCTTATCTATAAGCTTTTCTCTCACGGGTATTACTTTTTAGTTGGACTTTAGGTTGCCCACTTGCAACCGCCCTACTTAGCAGGGCTTTAGGTTGCCCACTTGCAACCGCCCTGTAGAAGCTGCAGCCCTACGAGGTGCGGCGCTTCTGTTACGATCAGCTGATCCGTGCTCGCTAAAGCTCCGCTCGGGCTGATCTTGTGCGCCGGGCAGCTCGTACTGCCATGTCCTGACGCC
>CAXIDO010000168.1:0-5512 GCA_964022745.1 uncultured Methyloligella sp.
TGAGCTGCCGAAAAAAGATAAGGTGTAAAATAGAGGAAAGATTAAATTTTAGGCACTGGAAACGAAAAAATGCTTCAAACCTGCCAGATTATCGCCTAACTCACAATTCATACACAAGGAATTCGCGTCAATAACATTGCCTTTCAGTTGAAAAGCAGTAACATTCAGGGCGACTTTAAAGCGCTGCCTTAATATCTTCATAAAAAGACCTTATCGCGGCATATGAGTATTTAAAGATAAATTTTAAGAGCGTGTCGCACAAAAGTGGTAACCGGTTTTGTGAAAAGAGACTAGCTTAAACAAAGAAATAGAGCATGTCTTTGAATTTAAAAAGTAACATGATCTAGAATAACAATAAGGCCCTTATAAATATGCCAACAGTAGCACTTGTAGATGATGATCGAAATATCCTTACATCTCTCCGTATAGTTCTTGAAACGGAAGGGTATCTTGTTCGCACTTATAATGATGGAGCCTCGGGTCTTGAGGGCTTAACAAGCGAACCACCTGATCTTGCTATTTTGGATATTAAAATGCCGCGTATGGATGGCATGGAACTGTTGCGTCGCTTGCGCCAGGAATCTGAATTACCGGTTATTTTTCTCACATCGAAAGATGAAGAGATAGACGAACTCTTTGGTTTGAAAATGGGCGCGGATGATTATATCAAAAAGCCATTTTCTCAAAGATTACTTCTAGAGCGTGTAAAGGCTATCATGCGCCGTTCAGCCGCAAGAGCTATTGAGCCAGTACAAAAAGATTCAAGCAACATTCTTGAGCGCGGTCTCTTGGTGATGGATGAAGAACGTCACACATGTACATGGGACAATAAACCGGTCACACTAACAGTGACAGAATTTTTGATCCTTCAATCATTGGCGCAACGCCCTGGTGTTGTAAAAAGCCGTGATGCATTAATGGATGCAGCTTACGATGATCAGGTCTATGTCGATGACAGAACAATCGATAGCCATATCAAACGTCTTCGTAAAAAATTCAAAGTCGTTGATGATAATTTTGATGTGATCGAAACACTCTATGGCGTTGGCTATCGCTTCAAAGAAAAAAACGCTTAAAACTCAAAAGCGTGAAAAAACTGGCCTTTAATCTTTAGCTGTGTCTTTAATTATAGCAATATTTTAAAGACACAGTTTTAGCACTCACAGGAGCTGTTGGAGTTTTAAAAAGCCTTAATTAAGGAACAGATTAAATGTCACAGAGTAAAAAGTGGCAGCCAGAAACAGTTGTAAATTCAATAAAGTCTCTGTCTCCATCAAGCAGTCAATCTTACCTTATGACATTAAAAAAAATCCTTGTCCGTTTCCGCTCAACGTTTCGCTCAATCTTGAATTTCTCAACTCTTGGTCGCACGATCTTTATTTCAAACATGATTGCACTCGTGTTTTTGATGTTGGGCATCCTATACCTCAACCAATTGCGCGCCGGCTTGATCGGTGCAAAAGTTGAAAGCTTACAAACCCAGGGCGAAATTATCGCTGGCGCGATTGCAGCTTCAGCAACAGCCGATACAGATCAAATCATCGTAGATCCGGACAGTTTGTTGGAAACAGGTGCAGATGCCCCGTTTATCGCAGGCGATGCATTTACCTCTCTGGAATTCCCAATTGACCCTGAACGAGTGGCGCCGATATTGCGAAGATTGGTTCAACCAACTGGTACACGGGCAAGAATTTATGATTCTGATCAAACTTTGATTATTGATAGTCAAAGGCTTTATTCTGGTGGCTTGCAACCAAATTCTAAGAACAACCTAAATGGAAATGAAGATAAAAGTCTTTATTCCCGCATAGAGCAAGCTTTCAAGCGTGTCCTGTTTTATAGTGACCTGCCGATATATAAAGAAGATCCAATCGGCGATGGAAAAGTTTACGATGAAGTGGGCGCTGCAAGCGCAGGCTCAGCAACACCAATGGTGCGTGTAACTACAGAAGGGAAACACATCGTTTCTGTAGCCGTACCAATCAGAAGGTTGCGCCGTGTCCTGGGCGTTTTATTGCTGTCAACAAAAGGCGGAGGGGTAGAGCAAACCATTCGCAATGAACGACGGGCGATCTTACGACTTGCGTTTCTGGCGTTTGGCGTGAGCTTACTGACATCTCTTTTTCTTACAAGATATATCGCCTTGCCGATGCGCCGGCTATCAGCGGCAGCAAAACGAGTTGGTGAAAGTATTAAAGCAAGGGAAGAAATACCCGACTACACAGACAGAAATGACGAAATTGGGCAATTATCTGGCTCATTTAGGGAAATGACCGCCGCCCTTTACCGAAGGTTAGATGCCATTGAGAGTTTTGCCGCTGATGTGGCTCACGAATTAAAAAATCCTTTAACCTCCTTGCGCAGCGCCGCAGAAACATTGGAGTTGGTCAAAACGGACGAGCAACGCACGCGCTTAGTTGACATCATCCAAAATGATGTGAAGCGATTAGATCGTTTGATTAGTGATATCTCAGATGCCTCTCGCCTGGATGCCGAATTAGCCAGAGAAGATACGGACATTTTAAATATTAAAGATGTTCTGGAGGGTACATTAAACGTGTTTAACGACATTCATCGTAGCAATAAAACGGATGTAAAGCTGCAAGTTTTCCAAGCTACTGATGAGCGGGCCTATTTACTCAGGGGCCATGATAGCCGCTTGGGGCAGGTACTCATTAATTTGCTGGAAAATGCTTTGTCTTTTTCTCCCGATGATGGGGATGTTTGGGTAACGGCAAGGCGAAAGAATGGGAAAATCATTTTGTTTGTTGATGATGAAGGCCCTGGCATTCCTCCTGAACATTTAGACAAGATCTTTAAGCGCTTTTATACTGATCGACCAGAAGGTGAGGAGTTTGGCAATAATTCAGGTTTGGGGCTAAGCATTTCTCAGCAAATCATTTCGGCTCATAAAGGAACTATCAGAGCTGAAAATAGATATAGCGAACCTGGTCAGCCACAATATGAAAGCCAACTGCAAACAGAAACAAGAGAACAAATCGGTAATCGCCCACCTTTAGGCGCACGGTTTGTAATTGAGTTACCAGCTATTCATAAATTGAAACAAGATGACAATTGATAAAACCATCCAACATGGAACTCTCATCAATATTAACGGCAAAGGCGTTCTTTTGCTGGGACCATCTGCTGCAGGAAAGTCTGATCTGGCGCTTCGTCTGATCATGCCACCATCCCCCTTTGTGTCTGACGCAAATACTTCTCAACTTGTTGCAGATGATCAGGTTGAGATAGTATTGGAGACGGTAAATAATCAGAAAAAATTATATGGTCAGGCCCCAGAAGCACTAAAAGGACTTTTGGAGGTCAGGCATTTGGGAATTAAAACATTCGAATATTTAGAAAAAAGCCCGATAGATTTTATTATAAAACTCAAAAAATATCATGAAATTGAACGTCTACCAGACGAAGTCAATGAAATTGAAATCATTGAAGGTTTTACTGTTCCACTCTTCTTTCTCGATCCTTTTGAAGCCTCAGCCTTGAATAAATTAAATTTGATCCTCAGCAGTTAAAAGCCGCATTTTATTAAATCTCATAAAAAATTGATAAGAATTAAACAAAATAACTTGCCAGCGGCCATAATCATAGACAATGTAATCTTTTGAAGATGTTGGCATCACAACAATATAAGAAAATGGTAGTCATTTGAAAAAGGTTGTTTGGGAAAAATAATGATTGGTCTTGTTATTGTCACCCATGGGAGACTGGCAGAAGAATTTAGAGCCGCGCTGGAGCACGTTGTTGGTCCTCAAGATAATTTAGAAACTGTATCCATTGGCCCTGACGATGATATGGAGATGCGCCGCAAAGATATCATTGATGCCATAGGCCGCGTTGATAATAATGACGGGGTTGTGTTGTTAACGGACATGTTTGGTGGCACACCATCAAATTTAGCAATCTCAATCATGGATCATGCAAAAATTGAGGTGATCGCAGGGGTAAATTTACCTTTGCTAATTAAATTAGCCAGCCTCCGAAATGAAAGTAACATTGAAGATGTCATCTTAAAAGCACAAGAAGCAGGTAGAAAGTACATCTCAATTGCTAGCCATGTTTTAAGCGATAAATGATAAAAATCATGAACTTATCGAAGAAACATTAAATCTCAAAAGATAAAGAATAAACATTTTATACAATAGCTTGTGAATGTTCAGAAGCATAAGCAACACAATGCAATGAGTACATTTTATAAATTCGCAAGGAATTAAGAATTAAACCATCGAATGTCGCGGCAAAATGCCATTTTAAAGAGGAACACTGGGGAGTGCCTTTTACAAAAAGACATCAGATGGGAGAGGGAAGAAAAGATGACAGATCAGTCAACAATTGCAGAAGTAACGATTTGCAATAAAAAGGGCCTGCATGCAAGAGCGTCTGCAGCTTTTGTCAAATGCGCAGGACAGTATAATGCCGAAATTGACGTGACCAAAGACGGTCAAACAGTAGGTGGCAGTTCAATCATGGGGCTAATGATGCTAGCGGCTTCGCAAGGCTCTTCAATTGTTATTGAAGCTAAAGGACCTGAAGGTGATGAGGCTTTAAAAGCTCTAATTAGCCTGATTGAAGCCAAATTTCACGAGGGTGAATAATGCTCCGCGGCGCATTTCATAAAATACTCTGTATAAATGACATATAAAACTTTCTTTATATCCCTCTTGCTCTTTTCCGAAGACCGGATTATAAGGCTTTAGCATAAAAGCCATGGGCCTTTTGCCGCGTGCATAACTGCGCGCACAGAAATGGCAAAAATAGCTTAAATAAAGGACGAGTGATGACCGAATTTACAGACTACGCAGTCGCAGATATCAGCTTGGCTGATTTTGGATTTAAAGAAATTGCTATCGCAGAAACAGAAATGCCAGGCCTTATGGCCGTACGTGAAGAGTATAAAGAAGCTCAACCGCTAAAAGGTGCGCGTATTTCAGGCTCTCTGCACATGACTATTCAAACAGCAGTTTTGATCCAAACACTAAAGGCACTAGGTGCTGACATTCGTTGGGCATCATGCAACATTTTCTCAACGCAAGATCATGCCGCCGCAGCTATTGCAAAAGAAGGCATTCCTGTTTTTGCTCATAAAGGCGAAACTCTAGAAGAATATTGGAACTTCATCGATAAAATCTTTGATTGGTCAGATGGTGGCACTTCTAACATGATCCTTGATGATGGCGGCGACGCAACCATTTACATCATTCTTGGTGCTGAAGCTGAAAAAGATATTTCAGTACTAGATAATCCGGGCAATGAAGAAGAAGAAGTTCTTTTCGCAACAATTAAAAAACGCTTGGAACAAAGCCCAGGCTGGTTCGAAAAACAAAGAGACGCTATCAAAGGCGTATCTGAAGAAACAACAACAGGTGTGCACCGTCTTTATCAAATGGTTGAGCAGGGCCGTCTACCATTCCCAGCTATCAACGTAAATGACAGCGTAACAAAATCTAAGTTTGATAACCTTTATGGCTGCCGCGAAAGCCTTGTTGATGGCATC
>CAXIDO010000169.1:0-5500 GCA_964022745.1 uncultured Methyloligella sp.
ACGATTGGTTGCAATTCCTAATTCTTCTAATCCCAGACCTTCAACATTTGGAGATATGCCAACAGCGGAAATAACTTTATCAACTTCTAAGGTTTCTAATGATCCATCTTCTTTCTTAAGAGTTGCTGTTACTTTTCCATTTTCTTTGGTTAGGTTTGCAACAGAGGTTGAGAGTTGAAAGTTAATTCCTCTTGATTGAAGTGATTTCTTAGCGATTTCTGAAATTTCGCTATCTTCAGCGGGTAAAATTCTATTCGCGATTTCAACGACGTGAACTTTAGTTCCAAGCGTGTTGTAAAAACTGGCGAACTCAATTCCAATTGCCCCTGAGCCAACAACTAATAATGAATTTGGTTTTTCTGTTGGGGCAAGCGCTGCGCGATAATCCCAGATATATTCACCATCAGGCTCGAGACCAGGAATTGTTTTTGCCCTTGCTCCTGTTGCAATGATGATGTTTTTAGCGCTTACATCTTCGATAGGTGTGCCGGTCGAATCCAGTACCGTTATTTCAGAGTTGCTTTTTAATTTCCCTGTGCCTTGAATAACTGTGATTTTGTTTTTTTTCATCAAGTAGGCAATGCCATTTGATAATTGCTGAGACACTTTTCTGGAACGCTCGATGATTTTTGTAAAATCAAATTCAGCTTCAGTAGCTTTGAGGCCATAATTTGCCGCATGATTAAAGAGTGAAAAAACTTCAGATGAACGGAGTAAAGCTTTTGTTGGGATACACCCCCAGTTGAGACAGATGCCCCCAAGTTTGTCTCGTTCAACTAACGCTACTTTTAAACCTAATTGAGACGCTCTAATGGCAGCAACATAGCCACCGGGGCCACCACCTATGACGGCAATATCATATGTCGACATGAGTAAATTCCTTTGTACTTATTACTTTATGTATTTAGGACTGAGTGTGTTCATGAAAACTGTTGAGCAGTCCTTTCATGAGATCAGTTTGGTTAAATTTTTTTGGAGGGATGAGCTCAGAAAGATTGATATGATTTTCTGGCTTAATTGTTTTTTCTATATCGCATAGTTTATAAAAACTATTTGAAGCTGCGATGAGTTGATGGATAGGAACGTCTGCTAAAAGAGCAACGTGACCTAAAACGGCAAGGCAATCTTCCTTGTTTTGGTTTTTAAAGCGGCGCCATTTTTGTGCGGTGCCCGCGATTTTCAATCCATCTACAACTATGTTGAATTTGCCATCACAGAAAGCACCTTCTACAGAAGATGTATAAGACTTTATGTTGTATGTATTATTCAAATAATTCGTAATGGGATTGCAGAGTTTTTTATAAGCCGCTTCAATGCTTGTCTTTTCATGCCAAACTTCAGAAAAAATGTATGAGATATTTATCATGCCGGGGGCTTGCGGGGTAAGATCACCGCCAGTTTGCCTTACATGAACAGGCCAGTTTAAAGAGGCCATCGTTTCGCATGCATTTTTAAAACTTGTTTTTGAGCTTATTGATTTAGGTACAACAATGCCTTGAGGCATTGACCAAATGAAACAGCCAGGCACAGAAAAGGGAAGAGTTGCTTTATTTAATAAAAAGCTTTCTATGTTACTAGCTGTTTCAAATGGCACCAAAGCCTCACTCAACGAAAAGTCTTCCGCAGGAAGCTTTTGAGCTTCCTGTTCTGACTTGTTTAGAGAGTAAGATGGAAGTGACATTATGAGTTATTCTCAATGATTTTACATAGATCAGTTAGGAAATCAGCCGCTGGGCCGCCGTTTATTGCTCTATGATCGAAAGAAAGAGATAAGCCCATTATTGGACGGACTTCGAGTTCACCATTTTCACATTCCCAATATTGTTTGCGAACTTCACCCAATCCCAAAATTGCGATTTGAGGCTTGTTGACAATTGGTGTGAAATGTTGAACTCGGGACAAACCAAGGTTTGAAATTGTGAATGTCCCTTTGGTCATTTCTGTCACGTTAAGTTTGTTTGTTTTAGCTCTAGCTATTACATCTTTTCGAGCAACTGCCCGTTCTGCGATTTGTAACTCATCGGCATTTAGAATTGCTGGTGCCATGAGAAGGTCTCCCTCCAAGGCAACGGCAACAGCAATGTGCATAAATGGTTTTACCTCAATTTGCTTATCATCAGCATAGCCATTTATGCCAGGATGTATTTTAATTGCTTCGATGACAGCGTCAACGATGAGGTCTTCAAAAGAAACTTTGATGCCATTGTTTGCGAGCTCTTTTTTTCTATTTAAAAGAGCTGTTACGTCGCAAGATGCATTGTGTGTTAGCTGAGCTGTGGTCGTTAGGCTCTCAACCATTTTTTTGGCGATCATTCCTTTCATTCCTGTGAGTGGAATGATCTTTTCTTCTCTGGCTGGAGTTTCTGACACTAAGTTATCAGTCATTAAATTTGCCCCACTGGATTTAAGCGATTGAGCCAATGGTGCCGCCTTTTGCGACGACGGCTTCAACGGCTTGACTGATTGAAATTGTTCCTGTTTTGGGGGCATGAATTTCATGCTGAATTTTTTCAACCATGATTTCGGCAATTAAATCTCCTTCATTTACAGCTGCTCCATCACTTACTAACCAGCTTGTGATTACTGCGTCTGAATCTTCATCCCAAAGTGTTGTTGGAATTGTAACGTCCATTCTTATTGTTCCTTCATTTTTGCATATGCATTGACAATTTTTTCAGGGTTTGGCAGAGCAAAGCGCTCCATTGGCCGAGAAAACGGGATCGGAATATCTGGGTAAGCAACTCTTTGTGGAGACGCTTTGAGAGCTGTGATATCTCTCTCTGCAATGGTTGCTATGATTTCACCAGTTAATCCGTAACTTTGATAATCTTCATCGACAACGATGAGGTGACCGGTTTTTTTAACCGAATTAAAGACAGTGTCTCTGTCCAATGGAACAAGGGTTCGTAGGTCAACAACTTCTGCGTTTACGCCTTTTTCTTCTAGAAGTTTTGCAGCTTTTAAGCCGTTGTGGACACCAAGGCCGACACCAACGATGGTGACGTCTGAACCTTCTTTAACAATTTTGGCTTCACCAAAAGGAATGGTGTATTCCTCTTCAGGGGTGTGAACTGTTGCCCCTTGTTCCGTGCCGAGCCAGCCCATGCCTTGTAGGCTTTTATGATACATATAGACAACAGGGTTATCGTCTCTGATGGCTGTGGCCATTAATCCTTTGGCATCATATGCATTACTTGGGCATACAACCTTCATTCCTGGGAGGTGAGCAAAGGTGCCGTACAGAACCTGTGAGTGCTGGCCACCGTCGGAATAACCGCCGCCGCCTGATGTCATAAGCACCATCGGGACTTTAAATTTACCGCCAGAGAAATAAATATTTTTGGCCATAAGATTGTAGATAGCGTCGAAACAAACACCGAAGAAGTCAACAAACATAAGTTCGACGACGGGGCGCATGCCATCTTGCGCAGCACCCACTGCTGCACCGATGAAAGCTGTTTCTGAAATAGGCGTGTCGCGAATTCTTTTGGATCCGAACTCTTCGATTAGACCTCTTGTGTTGCCATACACACCGCCGAGTTGTCCGATATCTTCGCCCATAACAAAGACATTTTCGTCACGGCGCATTTCTTGTGCGGTTGCTTCTGCCATTGAACGGGCAATGGTGAGTTTACGTTCATTTTCCATATGATTATTTGACAGACGCTTGTTTCGCCTGTCCCTTCATTTTTTTAATTTTGAAAGTTCATATTGAACCCCTGATGAAAACGGGGGCCGTTATACAAAGACCTTATCAAGCGCTTCAGCTGGCTCTGGATAGTCACTTTCGCGAGCAAACTCTATAGCTTCGTCTACTAGCTTTTGTGCTTTCTGAGTTATTTGAAGATTTTCGTCATCTGTAATAACGCCTTCGTCGATCAATAGATTTTTCATGCGAACAATAGGGTCTTTTGATTTTAAACGATCAAGTTCACCGTCTGGTCTGTAGCCCTCAGCATCTCCCATGAAGTGACCAGCTAATCTGGTTGTTTCAACTTCAATCAGGGTTGGGCCTTTTCCAGCTCTTGCATCTTCGATGGCGATACCTGCGACATCATATAGTGCTATTGGATCGTTATCAGCGATGAAACGACCTGGCATATTGTAAGCCTGTGCCCGAACAGCATTATGTTTTACAGCAGTTGAGTCTGCTTTAGAGACTGAAATGCCCCATGAGTTGTCTTCAATGACAAAAATAACCGGGAGTTTCCAAACAGCTGCAAGGTTTAGTGCTTCATGAAAAGCACCTTGGTTTACAGCGCCTTCTCCTAAGAAAGCTACAGCAACTGAATCGTCGCCTTTCATTTGCTTTGAAAGAGCAGCGCCTACTGCAGGACCAAGACCTTGAGCAATAATCCCTGAACAAGCAAAATTCACATCTGCGTCGAAGATATGCATATGACCACCACGGCCACCACTCAGACCTGTCTTCTTACCGAATATTTCAGCTGCCATCAATTTTAGATCTACACCTTTAGCAATTGCCTGGTGGTGAGGTCTATGTGTTGCAGTGACAACATCGGATGGTTTCAAGTGAGCACAAACACCAACTGCACAAGGCTCTTGACCGTTGGACAGGTGCATCTCTCCTGGAATTGGTCCTTCAGCCATATTGAAGACTGGGGTTTTCCCTTCCATGTAGATGGTTTCCATCGCTTCTTCAAAAAAGCGACTGACCAACATGTTCTCATACATCCATTTTTTTTTCTCAGATGTTGGTAACAATTCTTAACACCTCCCTCATAAATTTTTTATTCTTAAAAAAATTGTTTATGAGGTTAGTAAGAGCATAGAGCGTGCCATGTTATTAAGTATTTGTTTTTGTTGGATTTGATGTTTTGTGGAGAAGTTAACAAGACACTAAAACGCCCCTCATGTCGCAGTTTTGCTACAAGGTGTTTTGGGTGGGGTTTTCATCGCTTAGTGTGTTGTTTATTTTTTATTTTATGTTTCAGCGATGTATTTCAAAAATCAGATTATTCACCCATTTTATTAGGCGCAACAATTCCGTATTTCTTAATTTTCCGATGTAAAGTGGATCTGCTAATTTCCAGCTTTTCAGCTGTCGTTGTTATGTTCCAATTGTTTCTGACCAAAATGTTTTGGAGAATTTTTGCTTCACTTGATGACTTTGTGGCTTCTAATGAAAAGTTATTAGGGTTGTTTATTTTGATATCATTCACAAAAATATCGGTATTACCCTCAATGCTGTTTGCATTAAAGGATTGCAGTAGTTGTTCTGGAAGGTCATCCACCTTGATTGTGTTTTCTTCGCAAAAACATAAAGCGTATCTAAGTACACTTTTAAGTTCTCTTATGTTGCCAGGCCATGAATATGAGTTGAAAATACTCATAACTTCATTTGAGATTTCAATGCTTTTAGCGGACTCTTCTGGTTCAGCTGATAAAATTGATTGAATGATTTCCTTTAAATTTTCTCTCTCGCGTAAAGGGGGTAAGGTTATTTCTGCACCTTTGATGCGATATAATGAATCTTGGC
>CAXIDO010000170.1:0-5477 GCA_964022745.1 uncultured Methyloligella sp.
GAGGCAAGAGAAACAATAAAAAAACAATTCTCAAGTAATTCATTTAAATAGATCCCTAAATCACGACTAAAAACCGTGATCCTAATCTTTCCACAATGATCTATTCAACCCCGTCCGTCACCTTAGTCACAATACGCTCCCCTTCTTTATTTTGCACACACTCTGAATGGATAATACAAACTGTTGGATTGTTTCTTGTCCTGATTTTAAGGAATGCAACTTCTACTGAGCAAAGCCTTCTACGCCGATGCGCCAGAATTCGATGCCGACGCCGGTGATGAGGATTGCGGCTGAAATGGCGATCATGATCCACCAGAATTTTTGGGCGGCTTTTCGGGCTGTTTGAACAGCAGCTGGAGATAATGGTTGTTTATCCCATGAAGGGGGGCCTTTGATGGCGGCGAGATATTGACCGCCTGCGTGAACGGTTCCTCTTTCACTTAACGGCAGACCTGAGCGCATGGCGATCTCATGGCTGATTTCAGAAAATGGAAAGGCCGGGTCTGTGGCTTTTTCTTTTGTGTAGCCAAGGATGTGACGCTCTCCATCTTGTGTGACGATGCTACAAGAACGCATGAGTATAGGAATGATGGCTTCTCTATAAATTTCGCTGCGGCTTTCAACTGATTTTACGTCCTCGTAAGTGAGGCTGATTGTTTTGTATGGAAGCAGGGGCAAGGGACCACGCCAGTTGGGGACGAGCAGGACTGCGTCTTGTTCGTTTAGTTGGATGCGGGTTCGCAGGCTTGATAAAATGTGGGCGCCGAGAAACACCATCCAAATCGCAAATAAAATGGCAAAAAGAAATAAAATGGCAGCGTCATAATAGAAGCCTTTACCTAATCTCAAGATGATCATGAAAGGCAGAGAGATAAAAAAGGGAATAAGTAGGGTGAAGACCGTTATGAGGATAACTTTCCGGCCTCTACTTGCCTCGAATATTCTCATTGTTTTGTCTACGTCTGTCATTTTTAGTGCTCCTTTAGGTTGCTCACAAGCAACCGTCGCGTAGTGCTCTTTTAGGTTCAGCTTTTTTAATGCGGCTTCAGGTTGCCCACCAGCAACCGCCGCGTTATCAGCGTTCCTTAGTTTATTAGTGAACCTATTTTGAGCGGAACGTGATAATTTGTTACTCTTATTAGACACTAAAATCCGTTATGATGAAAAGTGCAAGAGATAAGAATAGGCAGAAATAAAATGTTTTATGCAAAAAGCAAAATTGTGGCGGTTTCTAAAGAAGATGCATTAGCTGGGCGGGCAGAGCCTCTTGCTGTTGAGCGAACTCATTTTGTAAATGGCCATGATATGAAGGGGCCTTATCCTGAGGCATCAGAGGTTATTTACTTTGGCTTGGGTTGTTTTTGGGGTGCTGAGCGCCGCTTTTGGCAGCTCGATGGTGTTTGGGTGACGGCTGTTGGTTATGGGGCCGGGTATACGCCCAACCCCACTTACGAAGAAGTTTGCACTGGCAAAACAGGGCATAATGAGCTTGTTATGGTGGTTTTTGAGCCTGAAAAGCTTTCGTTGGATGATTTGCTCTCTGTCTTTTGGGAAGCTCATGACCCGACCCAAGGTAACAGGCAGGGGAATGATGTTGGTACGCAATATCGCTCTGGTATTTATACAACGTCTGATGAGCAACAAGCGGCTGTTTTGGAAAGTAAGCTGAAATATCAAACAGCTTTGAATTCAAAAGGGTTTGCGGCGATTACTACAGAGGTTCAGCCTAACGATGTTTTTTATTTTGCCGAGACCTATCATCAGCAATATTTAGCTAAAAACCCAGGTGGGTATTGCGGTTTGAAGGGGACTGATGTGGCTTATCGTTGAGTTATCAACATTATTCAGTCCATGTATCTTCTCATCTTTTGAAATTTCCTTCTCTTTGATCATAGAATCTGCTTTTTTAGATTTGACGACATTTATCAGTCCTTGGTGATTAGGGGCTAAACTCAAATAATTTCTTCAACTCTGGGAGCAGTGGAAATGGCTAACTTTGCAACTCATTTGGGTGTAGGCACAATTGCCAGTGGCATGGCGGCAACTTTGGCTGTGGCTACAGAGATGATTAATCAGACTGATATTATTACTTTGGCACTTGCCGGCGCTTTGGGAAGTGTTTTGCCGGATATTGATTTGAAAGATTCTCGCTCATCTCGGATTATATTTTTTGCGCTTGGGTTGTTTCTCTCTATCGTTGTTTTGTTTTGTGTTGTTTCTAAATATTCAATCGTAGAATTATGGATTATCTGGATCGGTACTTTTTTAGCTGTTCGATATTGCTTGCATAGTTTGTTCCATAACTTTGCGGTGCATCGAGGGGTGTTTCACTCTTTGTTGGCCGGTGTGTTTTTTCTTTTTGCGACAGCGGCTATTTTTCATCATGGATTACAGTCAGATCCGCGGATCTGTTGGCTTTCTGGCATATTTATGTTGTTTGGCTATATCGTGCACTTATTGCTTGATGAGATTTATAGTGTTGATTTTAGTGGTAACCGGGTGAAGCGATCTTTTGGTACAGCGTTGAAGCTTGTTGAGTATCGCAGTCCTGGGGCTTCTTTTTTAATGGGGCTTGCGGCCGTTGGCGTTTTCTTTTTAACGCCGCCCTTTGCTTCATTTTTTGAAGTGGTGGGAACGACAGATATTTGGACCCATTTATGGGAGCGTATGCTGCCAACAAACGGATGGTTTGGTTTTGACATTGGCAATATACAGACAGCGGTTACGCCGGTTGAATAGTTTTTATTATAAAGCCTGGTTTTATCAGCAATCAGTGCATGGGATCGAAGTCGTGTATCTTGGTTTTGCAAAGAAGCGACGATCGAAGGATTTAGGGCCTTTGATAAAATGTTCAAAAATAGCTGTGTGATCATAGTATAGCTCGGTCATAATGACTGTTTCATAATTACGGGCTAAGCCATCAGGTAGATCGTTTACGATGGCATCTTTAGAATGTTTGTTTGTTCCTTTTTTACTTTCACTCCATAAAACGCGACTAACAGGGTCTCCGGAGTTATCTGGAAGTGTTTCAACTGCAGTTACCACGATGTTGAACTCGAGGCTCTCTTTTGTTGTTAGAGCTGCTGAGGCGATTGTAAAAATATCTGATAATTCTTGTTTCGTAGTTGTTTTACCTTGCGCGACAAGGTCTGCAATTGTTTCAGAAACTGTTTCTACTTTGTTTTTAGCTATATATAGTCTTGAGACTTCTACTGTGCCGAAGTAGGTAGCAACCATTAAAGGAGCTATTAAGCCAAATTCAATTGCGGCCACTCCTTCGGCATTATCCTTAAAAGCTCTCAGCTTTTTTATAATTTTCTTGGCTGTTAATTTGATTAATTGCATTTTTACATAACTTTCAGATTGGTCTATGGCTGTGTTTAAGGTTCGCTACGAAACGCTGAGAAACCTTGCACTAGCCTGTTATTGTTTGGGAGATTGCCAAGACCTAAATCTGGGATTTTTGCGAAAATATCCCATTCTATAAATGTTCTGACAGTTGCTATTGAACCTGGAGGGACGGAATCAAATAGAAAATTATCATCAAGGCCACCATCACTATTTACATTGAAGGACGTGTCGATGCTGGCGAAATCTGGGTATGTTCTGACTTCAACTTTTACTTTTGATATACAATTGGGAACAAAAACAACATTTGAGCAAATGTCTTGTTTGAACGCAGACAATGTATCAATACCGGCTTGGCCGGTTCTTAGCTTTCTGGCTGTATCTGCTGTTGCATGAGCCAAATTAATTTCGGCCATAAAAATTAATGATATTTCAAGAATGCCAAAAAGAAGCAAAAAGAAGGGGATTCCGATAAAAGCAAATTCAACTGCTACAACGCCTTCGACATCTTTTTTAAATTTCTGAACTAATCTTAACGATTTGATGTAAGTTCTATTTAAATTTTTCTTTGCAAAGTTGGTCATTCAAATGCCTTGGGTACTAGAAATACGAAGTAACTCAAGTGTTTTATCAAAAAAATCTGAAAAATTCGTTTATGTAATTTGCGAAAAAGACATTAAATACCTTCCTAGCCTTGAAAATGTTTATAAAAAATAAACCATATGTAGTTGGAAAATATTTATTCTTTTCTGACATTATCTGCCCAGTTTAAATGAAATTTGTTTGGCTCAATTGTTGAGCTAGTAGAATTTATTTTTTGGGTGATCGCTAATGCAGAAAATTATTAAAGACATTAAAAGGCTGGTTGGTCATTTTCATAAAAGTGAAGATGGTGCCGTTGCTATGATCTATGGCCCAATGGCAATTGTCTTGTTATTGGCCGCAGGGGTCTCCATTGATTATGCGCGTGGTTATTTGGTAAAAAAAGAAATTGCTCGCGCTCTTGATGCTGCTGTGTTAGCGGCTGGGTCATTACCAGTTACAGATGAAGCTGCTATGAAATTAATAGCGAAGCAATATTTTGACGCCAATATATCAGCCACGACTAAAAAAGATTACAACCCTCAGATTACAGTTGTGGTTAGTAATGATGAGGTTACAGCAACTTCAAGTGCTGATGTACCCACCATCTTAATGAGAATAGCTGGCCGTAATACTGTTTCTGTGTCTGAAAAATCTGTTGTTGGACGGACTTTGGTGAATATTGAAGTTGCGCTTGTTCTAGATAATACGGGTTCAATGAGTGGATCTAAGATGAGTTCATTAAAGACGGCTGCCAAAAACTTGGTTGATACATTATATGCGACTGATGGAAGTTCTGAATTTGTTGAGATTGCTCTTGTTCCATTTACGGGTGCCGTGAATATTGGAACTTCTAATAAGTTTGCGTCCTGGGTTGATTCAGATGGACTATCTGTTGCAGCACAAGAGGATTATGGATCTTCACAAACATATCCATGGAAGACTTCGCTAGATGGCAAAACGGCCTACGAAGTTCTTGATGAGTATGATAGAAGTTGGTTAGGTTGTGTGCGTGCTCGTGTTGGCACGGGTACCAACGCTGATGGAGGAACAGTTGATCTGGACTTATGGGATGTCCCGCCTAGTGATAGTGATGTTAACACTAAGTGGGCGCCATATGTTAAGCCAATTCATACACTTAATGCATATGATCCGGTTTATAATTCATGGGTAAGAAATACGTTGCAATATAGCAGCACCTGTCCTTCTGCTGAAATACTGCCTTTAACTAACCAGAAAGACACTGTTAAAAACCGGGTGGATAGCATGGTTGCATCTGGTTATACGTCAGTTCCAATTGGTTTGATTTGGGGATGGCGTGTTTTATCTAGCGCTGAGCCTTATACTGAAGGTGATGCTGAGAGTAATAGTGAGAATAGAAAAGTTATTGTTATTCTAACTGATGGTCAAAACCATCATGGTTATTATAGTAGTGGTATTTACTCAGCTTATGGTATGCCAAATTATAACAATCTTGGTACTGGTTGGTTGGGAAATCAATTTGATGATAAGTTAGAGACGATTTGTACGAGTGTTAAGTCTCAAGA
>CAXIDO010000171.1:0-5456 GCA_964022745.1 uncultured Methyloligella sp.
CCAGCATTCAGAGCCTTATGCGCTTCAAGTGCCTTTTCCATAGTGTCAAAAACGATTTGATTGTATGATCTGTTTTCTGGAGAATTAAAGCGTTTTTTACGAACTTCAAAAGTTTTCTTAACATCTTCTTCAGAGAGAACAGCTTGTTTTTTCAGGTCTTCCAATGAAAGTTGGAAAAGTGCAACTTTACGATATTCAGGCGCTCTGTATGCACTTTTAGTAAGAGCATAATAGTCTTTTAACTGTGCATCCGTTGGAGCTGCAGCCGTTTTAATTCCTTTGCTAGGAACAACAAAATACTCAGCTTCGACCTTATCTTCACGATAATGATAAAGACTATCAATAAGAACTTTTGGAATGCGTTTCTTTTGCGTGAACAGGCTGGTCACTTGCGTGCGTAGAGCAGAGCTTCTTTGTGTATCGAAATAACCTTGTTCAGAAATGCGCTCTGAGCGTAAAATTTGCTTTAGTAATTCTTTATTAAAGTTACCAGCCTGATCTTGAAACTGGCGATCATTTTTAATCGCGTCACCAATGGCATCATCAGATACACCCAATGCCAACTCCTTAGCATGATTATCTACAACAGCCTGATTGATGAGGCGGAACTTTACTTGGCTCGGAATATCAAAGGCTCGCAATTGTTCTCGGCTTAACCGGCGCTTTAAACGAGTGTTCCACTCATTCACAACAGTTGGGTAAAGTCTTTCATAGTCTTGTCGAGAAATTTCAATTTCACCAACTTTAGCAAGCTCTGTCTGGCCCTGATTTTGTATCAAACCCTGAACACCCCAAACAGCAAAACTCAAAATTAATAGACCAATTAAAATTTTGGCTAACCAGGTGGTAGCACCTTTGCGAAGAACACTTAGCATTTAAATTCCATCTTATGTTTCGATTCGCCGCATTGTAATCAATGATAATCATTGCCATTAATACAAAAAAAGACGAACTATGTACAAATTCCACCCATCATAGTATCCACTTAGGCGAATGCCAACAATTCTTTGGTGGGTTCGGTTTCTAGCTTAATAGACCTTCCTAAAGTGGATAGGAAGGTCTTGGCAAGCCATTTTTTAAGCAAAAGACCAAAAGGCTTAATTGCCTTTGTAAAAAGATCAAAAATAAATACACATGTAAACTGAGGGGCGTTTCACAAAAATGATTAGACCAATAGTAGCCGGCAACTGGAAAATGAATGGAGTTTCAAATTCCGTATCTGAAATCCATTCATTAAAAGACAAGGTCAGTTCACCTTCTAATTGCGACATCTTAATTTGCCCTCCAGCAACATTAATCATGGCATTTTCCCATATTTTGAAAGAAACGCCGATTGAACTAGGCGGACAAACCTGCCATTCAGCTTCAAGCGGCGCTCATACGGGCGATATTTCTTCTGAAATGTTAAAAGATTGCGGCGCAAACTATGTGATTACAGGTCATTCAGAGCGCCGAATGGATCATGGTGAGCTTGATAAAATCGTAAAAGCTCAAACGGAAGCGGCCTGGAGAGCAGGTTTGAAGGCAATTCTCTGTGTTGGAGAGCTAATTGGTGAAAGAAAAGCCGATTTAACATTGAAAGTTATTGAGCGCCAATTAAAGAATTCAATCCCTGAAGGCGCCACAGCTGAAAACTTAATCATCGCTTATGAACCTGTCTGGGCCATAGGAACCGGCTTAACACCTACTGTAGATGATGTTGCAACTGTACATACATTCATCAGAAACAACCTTATTGAGACGCAGGGACAAGAAGTTGGCTCGAATATGCGCCTTCTCTATGGTGGCTCTGTGAAACCGGGCAATGCTAAAGAGTTAATGGCAGCAAGCAATGTCAACGGTGCTCTTGTGGGTGGGGCCAGTTTAAAAGCAGAAGATTTTGCAGGAATTATTGCAGCCTACGAATAGCTGATATAAGGTGCAGTCCAAATCCTTATGGTTAAAGACATAACCATAGGTAGGACTGTACCTACTTAAAATATTCGGGGCATTAAATTCATGTTTGTTACGCGTATCCGCTGTGCAATTTCATTAATAAAATCACTAACTTTGGCACTGGCAGTTCTTTTGCTGGCTGTAAGCGTATCTTCTATACAACGAGCAAGCGCTAAGCCCTTAGCCAAGAAAGAATGCAAAACCCTAAAGAGCAAACTTAAAACATTAAAAGCCACTCCAGCCGTGATGAATATGTCAAAAGGCTTTGAATGGGTAAAAGAAAACATGAAAGGTGACGATCTTCTACCAATTAAGGAATACATCGAAACCGAAGAACAATATAAATTCCGCTGCCCCCAGCCAAGAAAGAAAAAAGCACCTAAGCCAAAGCCTAAAAAAGCTGATCCTAAAAAGGATTTAGTCGACAAAAAAGCAAAATCAAAAGCTAAGCCCAAGAAAAAAGTGCAAAAGGCAAAACCGAGCAAAAAGAAAAAAACAAAGAAAAGTACGACAAAAAAGAAGCCGACTAAAAAGAAACAAAAGAAATCAAACTTAGAACCAACGAAAAAGACTGAACCGACACTGTTTGAGACTATTTTCCCATCAAGCGTTGAAAATAAAGAAAAATCTTAAAATTGCGTCTAGAAACAGGCTTAAGTCACTGAAATTATTGTGTAAAAAATAGAAACGCAAAGATTAATCATTATCTATTTGATTTAACTTGTAACATTAAAGCGTTTCTCTATTGATTTTTCACCAAAGAAGGCGATATAAGCCTTAAATCAATTGATTTGAGCACTTTAAACTTTTCGCTCCTTTAGAACCGGACATTTTGGTTTGAAAGTTTGAGCAAACTGACAAAGAAGTGCTCGTAAATAAATGACAATTAACATAAATATGTCAGCTAAATAAGTCAGCGTGACGTCATAAGGTTTTATAAGCCCCTTTATACAGGGAAAAGTCTTTGGTCCGTTGCAGCTAACAAAGGAAGTAAAATGGCAACTATATTATTGGTCGTTCACGTGCTAATCGCACTGGGCATCATCGCCACTGTTTTATTACAACGCTCTGAAGGCGGTGCTCTTGGTATTGGCGGCGGCGGAGGCGGTATGACGTCAGGACGCGGAACAGGCAATTTGCTCTCCAGAACAACAGCTATTTTAGCGGCTTGCTTCTTTCTTTCAAGCATCGGTCTTACAGTTTTGGGTCGCAACGCAACCACAACAGAGTCTAAAATTGACGCAATCAAAGTTGATGGACCGAAAAAATCTGGCAAAGTTTTAGATGGCCTTCCAACACCACCATCCGCTCCTAAAAAAATTGATGGTCCAGTTGTTCCAACACCTGACACACCTAAAAAATAAGTTTAAAAGCATTCGAATAAAGATAAGCCTTATGAAGCTGTAAATAGCCTAGTAAGGCTTTTTGTTAAGCTTGAAGATACATAAGTTTATGGGACATTATGTTACAATATATGGTTATATTTGTGTTCATCATAATGAAAGAGAAAACACAGATAAATACATTTTAGAATGTAACAAAAGGGATAATAAACTTTCATCAATGATATTTGGACCATTTGTCTCTGAACAAAGTGGTTTTGTCACCTATTCAGTCTGCGGAGAATTAAAAGAATTTATTGATACAGACCCTTATGAATTCATCTATGATTTTTTAAAATTTATAAGTGAGGTTGTAGGTGTGAATAGTGTATTACAATTTGATTCAGAACTTTCAATATATCCTGAGTGTATTAAATTGATTTGTAATGAAGAAAAAAAATGGATTAATGACCCTGATTGGCCAATAAAATAGTTATTTTCCCCAAATGTCCGCATTGTTCCATAAAATCCTTTAAATAATAATGGTTAGCACCTCAACACAATTTTTCAACTTTAGAGCTTGTTAATCATCACTAAATTCTGTATGCACCAGCGACGGTTGCTTTGTAGGCAACTGAAGGAGCACTTAAAAATGTGACGAAAATGTCATCACTATCGCCCTTTTTCTAATTTAACTGTTCGCAACTGAATTTTTCTATACGAATCTGTAAATAAACATGCAATCTAAGGTCCCATGGCGCGTTATATTTTCATTACAGGCGGCGTGGTATCTTCCCTTGGTAAAGGGTTAGCCTCAGCCTCTCTCGGAGCACTTTTGCAGGCTAGAGGCTATTCAGTCCGGCTGCTAAAGCTTGATCCATATTTAAATGTAGACCCGGGCACAATGAGCCCATATCAGCACGGCGAAGTCTTCGTAACCGATGACGGCGCTGAGACTGATCTTGACCTTGGACACTATGAGCGGTTCACAGGCAACCCTTGTAAACAAACAGATAATATCACCACTGGCCGTATCTACCAGGACATCCTTGCAAAAGAACGCCGCGGCGACTATTTAGGCGCCACAGTCCAGGTCATCCCTCATGTCACAGATGCCATTAAGAACTTTGTGATTGATGGAAATGAAGATGTTGACTTTGTCCTATGCGAAATTGGTGGCACCGTTGGTGACATCGAAGGCCTCCCATTTTTTGAAGCCATCAGGCAATTGCGCAACGACTTGCCAGTGAATGATAGTATCTTCATTCACTTAACACTCATTCCTTACATCCCCAGCGCAGGTGAGTTGAAAACCAAACCAACTCAGCACTCTGTAAAAGAAGTACGCTCAATCGCTATCCAGCCAGATATTCTGCTATGTCGCTGTGATCGTGAAGTGCCAAAAGATGAGCGCCGCAAAATCGGACTATTCTGTAATGTCCGTGAAGAAGCCGTTATTCAGGCCTTGGATGTCTCTAGCATTTACGATGTGCCAAAAGCCTAACATGAACAAGGCCTCGACCGTGAAGTTCTAAAGGCCTTCTCAATTGAAGATCGTAAAAAACCTGAATTATCTCGCTGGGATGAAATTTCCAATCGGGTTCATAATCCTGAAGGTGAGGTCACAATTGCCATTGTTGGTAAATATATTGAGCTAAAAGATGCTTATAAATCCATCAATGAAGCCTTGTTGCATGGCGGCATGGCCAATAAAGCCAAAGTCAACATAGAATGGATTGACGCAGAAATTTTTGAGAGAGAAGACCCAAATCCATATCTTGAAAATGTGAATGCAATTCTGGTCCCTGGCGGTTTTGGTGAACGCGGCATTGAAGGAAAAATAGCGGCAGCAAAATTTGCAAGAACAAGCAATGTTCCTTATCTGGGAATATGTTTAGGTATGCAAATGGCCGTTGTAGAATTTGCTCGAAGCGAAGCAGGTTTAAACGGTGCTGGTTCAAGTGAATTTGGCTCACCAGAGATACCTCTCGTTGGCCTCATGACTGAATGGGAAAAAGATGGCTCGCTAGAAAAACGCGCCAGCTCAGATGACCTTGGCGGTACTATGCGTCTCGGCGCCTATGAGGCCAAGCTTCTGGAAGGCACAAAAGCAAGAGATATTTATGGCGCAGAGACAATCTTCGAGCGTCACCGTCATCGCTATGAAGTCAATATGAATAATAAAGCTCAGCTTGAAAA
>CAXIDO010000172.1:0-5441 GCA_964022745.1 uncultured Methyloligella sp.
GCGATGAGGAATGAAATTATTCTAATCTCAGTAATCTTGATGGCGATAATGGCTCTTGTTGGTTACTTCGTTTCAAAATCTATAACCACACCGATTGCCAAAATTTTAAAAGATATGGAAAGTCTGGCTAGTGGTAATAATGACATAGAAATCTCAGGTACCAACAGAGCAGATGAAATTGGTGACATTGCCAAAACGGTCTTAACTTTCAAGGAAAACGCAATTGAACGTGAGCGTTTACAAAAAGACAATGCTTTAAAAGAAGAAAAACAACGTTCTCGCCAAGGTGTGATTGAGCAGCATATTGAACAATTTCAAAGTGAAGTTGTTCAATCGCTTATTACTGTTTCGCAAAATTCGGAGCAAATGCAATCATGTGCCAACACAATGCGAGAAAGCTCAAATGAAAGCGCTGAACAAACCAGAATTATGGGCTCTTCAACTGAAGAAGCACTTGAGTATGTAAGCGCAGCCTCTTCAGCTGGTGAAGAAATGAATTCAGCCATTGGTGAAATTGAGCATCAGGTGGTAAAAACCAAAGAGCTAGTAAATGTTGCAACAGATGAAGCCAGACAAACAGACGAAAAAGTTTCAAGTCTCACACATGCAGCTGAGAAAATTGGTGAGATTATAACCATCATTCAAGAAATTGCTGAGCAAACCAATTTATTGGCCCTCAATGCCACAATTGAAGCAGCAAGAGCAGGTGATGCTGGTAAAGGGTTTGCTGTTGTGGCAGCCGAGGTAAAAGGACTTGCCACACAAACGGCAAAAGCGACTGAAGAAATTTCAACACAAATTGCAAATATCCAAACAGAAACCTCTGGTTCTGTAGAAGCTATTAAATCTGTTGCTAACAAAATTTCTGAAATCAACGAGTTTACGTCAGCTATTGCAACGGCAATAGAAGAACAAGGAGCCGCAACAACAGAAATCTCTCGCAATGTGCTCTCAACAAGAGATGTCACTGAGAACTTAAAAGTGGTGACAGAGTCTGTAAAAAACACAGAAGAATCTGCAAATGAAGTTTTAAGCTCATCACAATCAGTAAAATCAGAGGCGGATAGTCTCAAAGGTATTATTGATGGCTTCTTAGAAAAAGTACGAGCTGCATAAACTCAACCAGTGATAATTATAAATATAAATAAAGCCTCTTAATATATTTAAGAGGCTTTATTGTTTTAACTAACAACTCACCATTTGCCACTGTTTTCCATTGAAGCCCAGGGCTCTTGTTTCTGTAAGGAAGGACCTCTTTGTAAAAGCTCAATGGAAATATTATCTGGTGAGCGGATAAAAGCCATACGTCCATCTCTAGGGGGACGATTAATCAGCACACCTTCATCCATGAGCTTTTGGCAGGTTTCATAGATATTATCGACTTCATAAGCTAAATGACCAAAATTACGTCCTTCATCATATGGCTCAGGGTCCCAATTATAAGTGAGCTCTATTTGCGCCGCCTCATCACCTGGTGCAGCTAAAAAAATTAAGGTAAAACGACCAGCTTGCGACCCTTTACGGCGAATTTCGACAAGTCCTAATTTTTGGCAATAAAAATCGAGAGATTGCTCAATATCAGTAACTCGAACCATTGTGTGTAAATACCGCATAAATTCTTAAATCCCTAAAGTTTCAAATCGAAAACACCTTAAGACAATTTCACCTGAAAAATGTGAATTGTTGAGTGATTCGTCAAAATCTAGATGTTTTTATAGGAAAAACTATAGAAAACACTCAAGATGTGGCAAATCAAAAATTTATTAAGAGTTTTTTTACACTTAAAATTCGAAGCAGAGATTGCTTGTTTTTTGCTTTTAAAACAGTGCTTTCAGCCAAAAGATAATCGTCATTTTGCAATATTTGAATGTGGAGAACAAAGAACACAGCCAATTTTCTGCTGGTCTCTTTCATAGTTAATGCTATTTTCAAGTTGCTAGAAATGGTTTGACGAACTTCATTTAAAGGGTCTGAACGACAGCCTCTTTCAAGTTGAATAGTTTGATAGAAAATCAAACAAAGATTTTCAAAACATATATTCGAATGATGAAGAAGTGCAGCGTTTAAGAAGAAACGTCAAATCTTGTTGTTAATTAGTTATTAGCGGGGGTAAGCGGCATGGCGGCGAAAATATCGCCAGTTACCGAAGAAGAAATCACGCAGCTCGATGAAGATGGAGCGCTTGATGTTATCGAGGTAGCAGGAGCAATTAAATGGTTTGATGCTTCAAAGGGTTACGGTTTTATTGTGCCGGATAATTCAGCAATGGAAGATGTGCTTTTGCACGTAACTTGCTTAAGAGCAGGTGGGTTCCAAACTGCTTATGAAGGTGCAAGAGTGGTTGTAGAAGTTCTTGATCGTCCAAAAGGTTTGCAAGCATTTCGCATTGTAAGCATGGATGAATCAACAGCAGTACATCCATCACAACTACCACAAAGAACTCATGTAACAGTTGTTCCAGAAAGTGATTTCGAGCGCGCAGCAGTTAAATGGTTCAATAGAGTTCGTGGATTTGGATTTTTGACCAGAGGTGAAGGTACAGAAGATATTTTTGTACATATGGAAACTCTACGTCGCTTTGGGTTTGCTGAACTTCGTCCAGGACAGACTGTTATGGTTCGTTATGGTTACGGTTCAAAAGGTCTGATGGCAGCTGAATTAAAGCCAGACGGTGCACCAACAAATCTTCCTTTCTCACATTAATCTGAGAATGAGAATGTTTTTGTAGCTGAGCCAGAAATAACGGCTTAGCAAATAGATTGCGGGGTGCAGGTGCGCCCCGTTTTTTATTGCGTAAATTTACAAGTGCAATAAAAGAGCTGCGACAAGTTAAAAACTTGATATCTTGTCGAAAGACTGGCTTAATTTATCCAATAAAGCCTTAGTTACATAAGTTTTTTCAACGATTTCAGGGCGTATCTTGAGATAGTTGTGCAGATTTTATCTTTTTATGAATATTTTTCATATATTGATAAAATAAGGCTTGCCGAACCTTAAAATTAAAGGTAATCAATGCCTCTCAGCAATTGCGGGGTATAGCTCAGCCTGGTAGAGCACTGGTTTTGGGAACCAGGGGTCGCGAGTTCGAATCTTGCTGCCCCGACCACGATTTAAGCATTTCACTTGAGATGAAATCGTAGTTAAATTGCTAAGTAAGTTCAATCTGAGCGGAGTTCAGCGCGGTTTTAATTGGGAAACCTGAAGCGCATATTAAGAACCAGCACAGAAAAGCTGAACGACATTAAGGAAATATAATGGTCGCACGCATTTATCGTCCAAGCAAAAATGCAATGCAGTCTGGCATAGGCTCCACCAAATTGTGGCGGCTAGAATATGCCCCTGAATCTCCTAAAAGTTTTGATCATGTCATGGGCTATTGCAGTTCTTCAGATATGAAATCACAAATCAAGCTAACATTTGAAAGCCAAGAAGACGCAATTGAGTATTGCAAGCGTCATGGCATTCCTTTTGAGCTCATGGAAGAGCAATCAAGAAAGCATCGTCCACGCACCTACGCCGAAAATTTCAAATACGGCCGCATCGGTACATGGACCCACTAACTAGCTTATGTAAATAGCTCCAAATTCATGAAATTTCTTGTTGCGAATAAACGCATCAAAACGTATATATAGCGCGGATGCCACGACTGTTGCTGGTAGGCAACCTGAAGGAGCAATTAAAAGGTCCCATAGCTCAGCTGGATAGAGCAACTGCCTTCTAAGCAGTAGGTCCGAGGTTCGAATCCTCGTGGGATCGCCATTCTTTTCAATAACTTAAGTGACTTCTCAAAATTTCCAAAAAACCCATAGCTACAATATAGCTACACTTTTAAAAGAAAATCTTGTCGGTTATTTCGCAAGATTGTCAGTGGTTCTAAGCTACAGAATTTTTCTATTCATTTCTAGTCCAATCCTGTGCATGTTAATAATGTCACATCACATTGCCTGAAAAGTCACAGTGCTTTTCATTGGTCAGTCGTCATTTCAGAATGCTGAAATTTTGATTTGGTGAAGTTTCTTGATTTTACAATGTCGGATTTTCATAAATTTAAAACGGCGACAATTTGGAGTGTCGACACTTCATAAATATAGATTTGAGATAATTCACCAAGTTGAATTTTTAGTGTGTCGGAATTTTATTGTTTTAATTTTCTGACATTTGAGATTGTCGAATTTGCAACAGTCCTAAATAGTGAAACTTCTTATCGTCTGGACTTCATCATTTCGAAGCGTCAAACTTTCACACATGAAAAAAATTGCAATCCTGGCTCAAAAGGGAGGTGTTGGAAAAACAACGCTTTGTTTAAACTTAGCTATTGCGGCTAAATTAGATCGTAAAAAGTCCGCTGTGATTGATATGGATCCGCAAAAGAGCTCGTCTGAGTGGGCGAAGACGAGATCACAACAATGGCCACAGATCAGAGCCACGAGCATTTCATTTTTACCGAAAATGCTATCTGTATTAAACGAGCTAAAAACTCATTTTGTTTTTATTGATACCCTTCCTAAAGATGACGATCTAACGGCGATGGCAGCTGCTAAAGAGGCAGATATTATTATCATACCTGTTGGAAAATCTATCTTAGATGTTCGAGGCATTGCTCCAACTGTTAAAATTGCACTAGCAGCTAATAAACCAACTTTTTTTGTTTTAAATCGCTTCCCTTATGGCACAACTCGGAAAGATAAAGTGATCAAAGTGCTAAATAGTAAATACCCCAATATAGCTATTGCGCCGATCTGTTTGATTGAACGTCCTACCTATGACGCCAGCCTAGAACATGGCCTTGGCGTTATTGAGTTTAAGCCCAAATCTCATGCCGCATCAGACATAAAGACATTATACAGATACCTCTTAAAACAAATGAAGGAGTGCGGATGATGAGCTCTAAAGAAGATGACATGCTCAAGGCTTTGGATGAAATGGAGCATGCAGCCCTCGACCAATTGCAAGATCCAACTATAGACATTGAAACAAACATACCTGAAGCGCCCTCAGAACAGACCACAGGCTATAATGAAGATAATAGCGATAAGACTTCTAAGGATGATGACAAAACGGCTTTAGACAGTGTTAGGTTTAAACAGATCGGAGGGCATTTTCATATTGATGTTCATAAAGCCATTGCCTTGATCGGTGTGAATGAAGACCGCACTATCCAGTCACTTGCAGCTGAAGCCTTTGAAGATCTACTTCTAAAACGTGGATGTGAGAAACCTATTTTGGAGCTGACAAAGCTAACGCGACCAACGAAGAAATGAAGTGCTGGCCTCGAAATTTATGGCTTATTCATTTTAAGTGAAATTTCAGATTTGTTGCCTTTTTTATTCAGCTCCTGTAGAAAGTTATATATTCAAAGAGGGAAGGGAAGTGCTTGGCAAAGCCAACACGCCAGAAATTACAGCTTATAAATACAGCAACTGAGTTGCTCAATAATCCTT
>CAXIDO010000173.1:0-5420 GCA_964022745.1 uncultured Methyloligella sp.
GGCAGGAGTTAGAATCGCCGTTAAAAAGGCTTCAACAGCGTCCTTTTTAGAGTTTTCCACAAACTCAGTGAGTATAATTGTCACACTCACACGATGCGCATTTAAAAAAGAAATATGAGCGTCAGTGATGATGTCTTGAAAAGTGCTTTTCAATAAAGCGACGAAGCCTTCACCGACTTTTGTCAGACTATCCACATCCAATAATACAACCTCAGTACTGGTGCCGAACTCTCTTTTTAACTTGCTCTGTAGATTCTCCAGCTGTTTTAAAGATACAAATCTCTTTTGCGCTTTATCACTAACCTTATCTTTAGGTACATACAGTACTAAAATCCCATCAGACGACCGTGTAATAAAATCTGAAATACAGTACTCGGCCCGCATTTTGTCAAAATTTGGGATCGGGGGGTGTTCAAGCAAGGCCTATCTCCTTCCAGATTCGTTTTAGTCGAGCGCAATATCGGTCTGCTTGCTCGGGCCATTGGCGTGCAGTTGTCAACTTATGAGACTTCAAACATATAACATTTTTGTCCTTGATAGTTTTTATCTCAGGCTCGTAGTCAGCCAAAATCCGAGCATCATAAGCTTGTGTTAATAACTGTGCTAATTCACTTGCCGTTGTGCTCAACTCAGTAAGTAGTCGACTTTCTTTCCCTGGGGTTATCAACCCACTCCGGCGTTGCTTAGTCAAAGCATGTTTGGCCGGCTTCTTTAAACTAGTGGTTAATAGCTCTGGAATATTCGCATGTTGTGTACCTTTCCAGTTAGGTTGCATATATCCAAGCGTTTCTCTTGTGATAAGAAAAGCAGCATAGTAGTAACGATTAAATGCACTTCGCCCTAGTAAGTCTGCATTGTTAGGGTCTGTGCCAATTAGCGCTAACCTTTCAAGTTCACTACCTACGTATTGCATCAATAATGCTCTTCTATATTTCCATAGGTTTTGTTTAACAGCTCTTTTTCTTTACCAAGGCCAAACTGGGCCAGAGTTACCAATAATGCTTTTTGTATTTCTCGGGGGCCACTGTTGGAGTTTTGCCAACCGTCAAAACGCTTAGCTTTAACAATCTTGTCAATTTGCTCCACCACATCCTGGATAACTTGAGGAGTGCTATTTGGACGAGTTTCCATGAACAGCTTGGTAAGGGCCTGAACATTATCCTCTTCGGTAACTACTTTCTCACCGGTTTCGCGTTCAGCTTGTACAGTGTCCTTTGCGGCGTCTAACAGCGCTTTCAACCAGTCAATAGCCTTGATTACCCCAGCTTCGTAATCTTGGCGCAGCTTTTCTAAACGCTCGCCTAGTTCCACAAACTTCGGCTCGCCGCTGCCACGCAGTCGGCCCATAAGATCGATTTCAAGACGCTTAGCTCTTTGCTCTTGCTCTTTTTCCGTTAGAGTGAAAATCGCATGCTCATCCATAATGAGCTCATCAATATCATCCCTAATACGGTTTATGTCCGTATTCTCGTGAATCATCTTGATGGTTTCAGGACCAAGAGCAGCCCAAACTAACGCGCCAGTTTGACCGACAGGGCGGACCGACTCATAGATTTGCGCAAGCCATTTGTAGTCTTGTCGATATGGATTTAAAAATGGGTCTGGATTAATGGCTGACCATAGCTTTGTAAGTACACCAAAGCTTGCGGCAAACTCGTCTCGCTTTTCATTGGTCGGCAAGCACTCTTGTGCCGCCATAACACCTTCAAACCCTTCAAGGGTTCTATCTACACCGGGGAAGAAAAACAAGCACTTATCCAGTTGTGTCGGTAACAACGCCTTGAAAGCTTCAATGCCTTCAACAACACCTTCGATCTCATCTGGATTATAAGCAAGCGCGGTACGCAGATTTTCAAACACGCCTAGGTAATCAATGATCAAGCCCATATTTTTGCGTGTCTCGTCAGTCTCATATAAGCGGTTGGTACGACACATAGCTTGAAGAAGCGTATGATCTCGTAACGGCTTATCTAAATACATGCAATAGCAAATCGGCGCATCAAAACCTGTAAGCAATTTCGCGGTAACAATAATAAGCTGTAGCGGGTTCTGTGGGTCTTTGTAGCCTTCGATAAGATCTTTCTGAGTTTGTTCTTCAGAATCAATTGTCTGCCAACGCTTGAAGTCCTCTTCCTTAACTGGAATATCCTTATCGCTTTCCCACTTAGCCCAGTCTTTGTTTTTCTTTCCTTTGTCGTCAATGATAGGAGCCTGGTCAACATTCATGACCACTTCAACGGCATCAAAGCCGAGCTTTTCACCAAGCAAGTAGTACATCTGCACGCAGGCATCGCGGTCATACACCACCACCATGCCTTTCATCTTTTTCGGCTTAACGTGGCTGGTAAAGTGCTCGGCAATATCTGCTCTGACGGCTGCCATTCGCTTGGGCGCTTTGAGCATCACCGCTAATTTGCCCGCGCGTTTTGATAGTGCGGCTTTTTCCTCTTTGTCTAGGTTATTTTCCTGGGCAAGCTGCTCAAACTCCTGGTTGATGGCATCACGGTCTACTCGCAGTTCTGCCAAGCGTGGTTCAAACTTCACTGGGTTAGTGGCGCCATCGCGGATCGACTGCTTGTAGCTGTAACGATTCATGTAGCGGCCGGGATCTTCCTCGGCGCCGAATAACTTGAAGGTATTGCGGTCAATACCGGAAATCGGTGTACCGGTTAATCCATAGAAGTGCGCATTGGGAAGGGCCCAGCGCATTTTCTCGCCCAAGCCACCTTCTTGGGTTCGGTGGGCTTCGTCCACCAACACAATAATGTTGTCGCGGTTGTTAAGGCCGTTGGGGTTGCCCTCAATGATCTCAACATCTTTAAATTTAAAGATGGTGGTTATTAATATGCCACGGCTATCTTGCTCTATATGTTCGCCAAGCTTTTTGCAGCTTTGTACTTTGATTAGGTTTTTAACATCCGCACCACCAAAGGTCTCATTGATCTGGCTGTCCAGGTCACGCCTGTCTACCACAACCAATACGGTTGGGTTATTAAGCTCATTGTCAGCACGAAGCATCTTGGCAGCGTAGAGCATCAAAAGGGATTTGCCCGAGCCCTGGAAATGCCAGATCAGGCCTTTTTTCGGATAGCCGTTACGTACCCTATCTACGATCTGCTTAGCAGCTTCGAACTGGGGGTATCGTGGCAGAATTTTAATTCGTTTAGGGGGCGTATTTTTACCCATTTTAATCGTCGAGAATAGCGCGAACGACTCAAGTAATTGCAGTAAGGTTGTTGGATTCAGCATACCCTCAGCGCTTTGTAAGACGGAAGCCATTCCAGGCATAATTTCTTCACGCTGATCTGTGTTGTGCCATGGCCCCCAATCTTTCACTCGGGCGTTGATAGCACCATAAGCAAAAGTTTTACCTTCACTCGCGAAACAAAACAGGTTTGGCACAAAGAAGGGCTCTACGTTTTTCCAGTAGTGCTTTTTACCGCCCATAAAATCGGCGGCGCCATCTTGCCAGGTAACACTGGGGCGAGTCGCCGTTTTCACTTCGCCCACCACTAAGGGAATACCGTTCACGTAAAGCACGATGTCAAAATAGACTTCGGTAGCCGCGATGTAATTTACCTGCTGCGCTACAACAAAGTGATTGTTTTTAGGGGTATCAAAATCAATCAGGTTAATAGTGATGTGATCGCCATTCTCACCAAAAGGGAGGCTTTTTTCCGCCAACAGCCATTCTTGGAAATTTTCGTTAGCTTTAACTAAGCCGGTATTACGCGCTTCAAGTATCAACCCTCGAAGCTTATGGATGACTTCATCCGCATAATCGGGCTGTTTGGCGATATCTGGGTTTAACGAACAAAGTGCATCTTTAAGCCATTCATCGACAAAGATATCCTGTGCTTTTTTTGGCAGGCTCTCCCCGTGGCAGTAAGTCCACTTCACTCCGCTTAAACCCTTTAAGCGGTCAATAATTCCATTTTCTGTGACGGTTTGTTCGTTAAACATGCTATTCCCTTAGGCCATTATTTAATACTGAATGAAATAGAGTCTGTATTTTTTTTAGCTTCAATTTAGATGTGCCGATAATACTATCTAGTTCTGAAAGTCTATTTAATATTGCTAACTGCTCTTCGATCGGAGGCAGAGGTATTTTCAACTTTTTGATATTTTCTGCGTTAATATTTACATTAGAGCCTTGCTGAGCAATTCCTCTCAGTTGCCTTGCACAAACAATAGATTCATAGAAATAACCAAAATACTTGGTTAGGAGCTCGGTTTCATTAAATCTAAATCTAATTAAGTAAGACGCAAATATTGCTTCTTCATCCGAATCATAAATTCCATAACGCCCAATGGTGCCGCTTCTTGCAAATAGAAAGTCCCCTTTAAGAACTCGGAACTGATCTATAGTTTTCTTATCTACGGCAACTTTTGGCATTTCATCAAAATAAACATTAGGATTATCAAGGTCTGTAATTCGAATTAAATAACATCCTTTTTCCGTGTATTTATCCTTTGTATAGAAGCCCTGTTTATGCTCCAAGGTTAAATCACCAACAGATACTAACTGCCAATGTGAAGGTATTTTTCCAAATATAGAGTCTTGAAATTCTCTGTTATTTATTCCTCCCAAAAGCAAAGATACTAGTAAGCTTTGTTTGAGTGGTTCAAGAGAAAATACAAGTTGCTCATTCTTATTTTTAACTTCATTAGTATTATTTAAGGCAGAGTAAAGTTTGGTCTGATTTGCTAAGGAAGGTATTAGAAACTCCTGATTCGCAAGAACTTTCCATTTTATAGTTGGTGATAAAGACCCCTCCGAAATAGCAACAGCTCTTTCCATGAAAACATCAGACTGCATGAAGAACGGCAGAAACTCAGGAATTACGTTATTAGGGTTTGCCTCAAGCACCATGGCATGTGCCGAACAAATACAGTCCCAGTCTGCCACGGCCACTTTACGCTGATAGGCGCGGCGCTTGCCAAAAATGATTTGCCCTTTCTTCACCAAAAGTTTTTGCCCGGCAACATCACTAGGAGCGCCGTGGCGTTTAATTTTCAAGCTGTCCGGATCTAAATGTTCTAGGCCGACATACACTTCTAAATCAGTTTCACTGGGCTCGACGCGCTTGGAAATATGCTTGGCGATATCGCCAAACTTCATCATTTGCCAGCCTTCGGGTAATTGTTGATCGCTCATTTACTGCTCCACCTTGCTTTCAACTGTGTATCCAAGCGCTGCAAGGCTTTGGAATAATTTATTGGTCTGTTTTTTCAATTGCACGCGGCTGACTTTCCAGGCCTCAATGGCATGTTCAATATCGTGCACTTCACCATTGTTCCACCAATAAAGCTTAAATTTTACACCTTGCATTAACCTTCAACAATAAACTTGCTGCACGAGATCTGACAAATTAAATTTATTTATACATACTGTATAAATATTCTTCAAATCAAAATAA
>CAXIDO010000174.1:0-5411 GCA_964022745.1 uncultured Methyloligella sp.
CAAGGCTTGTCTCAACACGATCCGGATCATCCTTCGTAGGTAGAACTGGTACATCAGACATATTATTCGCTGGCAAAAAGTCCATCAAGCGGCGCATTTGCAGCATCGCTTCGACATCATTTTCATAGCCCTTATCAGCAATCGAAGATTTCACCGTATGCACACTGGCACCACCAAGTTCTTCAGCTGTCACTTCTTCGTTCGTCACGGTCTTCACAACATCAGGCCCGGTCACAAACATATAAGACGTATCTTTTACCATGAAGATAAAGTCAGTCATCGCTGGCGAATACACATCACCACCAGCACAAGGCCCCATAATCACAGAAATCTGCGGAATAACACCGCTCGAGAGAACATTACGTTGGAAAACCTCACCATAACCGCCAAGTGCCGCCACGCCTTCTTGAATACGGGCACCACCAGCATCAAACAAACCAATGATCGGCGCGCGATTGCGCAAAGCCATATCTTGAATTTTCATGATCTTTTTTGCGTGCTCTTCAGAAAGAGAACCACCAAAAACCGTAAAGTCTTTAGCAAAAACATAAATCACACGACCATTAACAGTACCCCAGCCTGTGACAACGCCATCACCAGAAATTTTGTTCTTTTCCATACCAAAATCTGTGCAACGGTGCTCAACATACATATCAAGCTCTTCAAACGAATTCTCATCAAGCAAAAGATCAATACGCTCACGGGCTGTTAGTTTGCCACGTTGATGTTGAGCATCTATCCGTTTTTGGCCCCCACCAAGGCGCGCATTTTCACGGCGTTTCTCTAGCTCTTCGATAATTTCGTTCATAATGTCTCCACACTCTATATAGACAGTCTTATAATTTGACTTTTCTTTTATCACAGACATTTCATGCGTCAAACTGTGAATCTCAGCTGTTTTTTAGGACTTACGGCTCAATTGATAGAAATTATAAGTCTCCAAAAACTCACCATGCCTCATTTCTCGCCGATTTTGTGCTTGTTCATCCGTACCCCAGCGCTCAATTTGAAAATTTTCCTCCAAATGAGCCGCATCCCAAACATCTGCGCTTTCCCAGTCTCCTAAAACAAGTGCAAGAGGCAACACCGCAGAACCTAACATCGTTGTCATATTATGCAGGGCTGTAAGAGCAAACTCATCAAACCGATCATAGAGCGCCGATAGTTTCAGAAGATCTTCATTTGCCTGAGAAACATGAATGACGCCAGCTGCCAATTTCATGTCGATATCATGCTGTTCTTTGAACCAATTTAAAATCGGGTCCCACACCTTCTGCTCAAACTCAACAAGACTAGCGGGGTCGCTTGCCCTGTAACATAAAAGATCGTTCCCTCCATAACTGACCAGCTCCTCCAAAATATCAGCACGTCGTGGGGCAACCCGATCAATGGCAGTATTAGCAAGCTTGGTCAAAATCATAGTTTCACTATCAATCTCTTCACCCTGAGCTGACCATTCATCAGAGATAGCCAAAGCTAGTGGTTTAGATTTCACAGCCAAAGTAGATTTCATGGGAGTTTTGATAACACGCTCATCCAAGAGGATACTGAATTGATCCTCTAAAACCTCAACCTTAACGTCTTTATAAAACCGTTTTGGTTTCGGGCGCACATCATCAGCTTTTGACATATATTTAGGACCAGATGGCAAAGCGTCATCTTTTGAAGGAGTGTTATCTTTATTCATGAAATTTCTTTGTAAATTCGGCTGTTAAAATTACAGTTTATCAATAGAGAGTGTTTCTTGTATAGCAGATAAAAGATCCGAAAACTCATCAACAATCATCCTCGGCGCAAATGGCAAAAGCTCTTCTTTTTCATGATGCCCCCAGGTAACTCCAATAGAAGGCACCCCCGCATTTTGCGCCATTTCCATATCAAACGTCGTATCACCAATCATAACAGTACGGTGAGCTTCAGCCCCTGTTTCCTTTAAAGCCTGCTCAATCATTCCCGGATGAGGTTTCGATGGCGCATTACATGCTGTTTGGATCGTATGAAAAACATCCTCAAGTTCAAAACGTTTCAAAAGGCCCTCTACCCCTTTCATAGATTTTCCCGTTGCAATACCAAGCAAGACCTCATCTTGTGCCTTTAGGTGTGCAAGCAATTCATGGGTCCCTTCAAACAAAGGTTCCGGATGTCCAAGCTCATCTCTTAAATGTTGATAAGATGATTTATATCCCTCACCTATGTTTTCAATCAAATTTTGATCTACTTTAACATTCTCAAGCGGCATACAAAGCACCTCAACCGCTATGGGAAGAGAAAGTCCGATAATCTGCTGAATTTCTTGAGGGCTAGGAGCTTCAAGCGATTGCGCCTCAAACGCATCTTGCATCGCACGTACAATCAAAGCCTCGCTATCTACAATCGTCCCGTCACAATCAAACAAGATGCAATACATTCAAAATTCCCACCTAAATAATATGTTTTTTAAAAAACAAACTGACAAAGCCAAAAGCTCCAATTCCAAAAACATCTGAACTTACAATTAAATGACGTTCTCTGACATGTTTTGAATTGCCTCACAAGACTACCTACCGTTAGGTTGAGTGGTGCTAAATATTCATTTCTGTAAAAAGAGGATACTCACCCAATGAAATCACTAATGAAATTAATCATTCTTGGATCATGTTGTTTATATCCAATCTCACTAAATGCAAAGACCTGTTCAGAAAAAAACAAAGAGCCAGTAACGAAGAAAAACTTCACTGTTCAAAACAAAGGTACGATTAAACATACCCCCTCAGGCCTTGAATTCAAACAATGTTTAGAAGGTCAATCCGTGTCAAATAATGGATGTAAAGGAATAGCTCGATCATACAGCTGGTTAGAAGCTGAGAGTCATGCAAAAACTCAAATTTTCAATTCAACACAAGATTGGCGCCTGCCCAAAATTGAAGAATTACAAATTTTGCTCACCTTTATCTGTAATAAAACAACTATCGATAAAACCTTATTCCCCTCATTATCATCGGAGCAAATCTGGTCAGCCTCACCGGGGGCACCCGTCAATGATCATTCCGTTGTACTAAATGTGAGTGACGGCGCAATCTACGGTGTTGGGCGCGGCGTCAAAAGACAAGTCCTGCTTGTGAGAGGAAATCCATCACGAGAGTGGCTCGAACAAGAACCACCTTCAGATTGGGTCATAAGATAATAACAAAACGTTATCTCAATCACTGGTCAGCTTGTCTGTGCTCGCATTTTCTTGGCGCTTTAGATTTCCTAATGTGAAAACCGCGCTGCTCCGCTCAGGCTGAAGGTTTTCCTTTGATCAGCTTGTCTGCGCTCGCAAAGCTCCGCTCAGGCTGATCAATCCACTTCCTGTTCTTCATCATAGCGTTGAGCATCAAAATCGAGCGTTGACCAGCTCTTTTGCATATGGGCTGGCAAGGGCGCCGTAATGTCAAGCGTCCCACCATTCGGATGAGGTATTGCTAAACGGCGCGCATGCAAATGCAAACGGTCCGTCAAACCTTCAAGTGGCTCAAAGTCAGGCAAATTAAAATATTTAGGATCTCCCAAAATCGGCGTCCCAAGTTCTGCCATATGGACACGCAATTGATGTGTGCGGCCTGTTACCGGCTTTAAAGAAACCCAGGCTAATTTCTGTCCCGCTTGTTCAATCACTGAATAATAAGAATGAGAATGCTGCGCCCCAGGCGTCCCAGGTTTCACAACCTTAACAATCTCCCCCACATTGCCAGGTGTCGGTCCATCACCTTTTGCAATAAAACAAGATATCTCACCTTGATGCGGACGAGGAACACCATAAGTCAAAGCCCAATAAATTTTGCGAGCTGACCGGGTGCGAAACACTGCCCCTAATTTAGAGGCCGCTTGTCTTGTTTTGGCAACAAGCAGACAACCAGATGTATCTCTGTCTAAGCGGTGTACAAGTTTTGGCCGGTCATCTCCTTGGCCCAGAGCACCCAGCATACCATCCACGTGATGAGTGGTTTTCGTACCACCTTGCACAGCCAATCCAGACGGCTTATTCAAAACCATCAAAGCATCATCTTCATGAATAATAAGAGAGCGAATATAATCCCAATCACCCTTATTGACCTTTTTCGGCATTTTAGCTGGTGTCGCGACAATTTCCTGCCCAGTTGGCGGCACCCGTACAACCTGCCCCTCTTCAATACGAGCATTGGTCTTCACACGTTTGCCATCCACGCGCACCTGACCAGTACGCATTAATTTCTGCAATTGACCAAAACTAATGTGCGGATAATTTTCCTTAAACCAACGATCAAGTCTAAGACCATCATCTTTTTCAGTTATTGTAACATTCGCAACGTTGCTCACACACTCGCTCCCCAAATATACCGCCCGAGATAAAGGCCCGCAAACAATGCAGCAACACTAAAAACAACTGATGCGCAAGCATAAAACGCAGCCATAGACCATTGGTCTCGCTCTATCATATTCGCAACTTCAAGAGAAAAGGCTGAAAAAGTCGTGAAACCACCAAGTACACCGGTTGCAAAAAGAGTGCGCAACTCAGCTGAACCTTGAAAGCGAAGCGCAAGCGCTTCTATCAAAACACCCATCAATAACGCACCAAGAATATTGACGATAAACGTCCCATACGGAAAACCAAGCCCCAAAAGACGAACAGCAAGAAGACCAACCAAATAGCGCCCACTGGCGCCAATTGCACCACCCATCGCAGCATAGGCAATAAATTTCATTGTCTGGTTCTTTCGTTATTTAGTTTTTTCATTCTTCCAAAACAGCCAACTAAGAAATGAAAAAAACTCATCCAAAAATCCAGTCCAAAACACGACCAATTAGTCGTCCCAGAATAAGTCCCACAATCAAGCAGACAGCAATGCTACCCAGATAAATAAAGCTATGATAAATCATAGCATCTTCTGGGCTTTCAAAAGTCTTGTTCGCCAAATATGTATCACTCGCTAGAGAGCCTACATAAAACACAGCAGCAAGTGCACCAGCCACAGCACCAATAAAACCGAATAAGAGTCTCATTTCACCTCCCAAAACCAAATCTCAGTTGCTTTGTCGTAACCGCCATAATAACCAGCCCAGAAAAACCAATTAATCAACCAGGCAGATGCAGTACGTTGTCCATTCCAAACATCAATATGGTCACCAGAAGGCTCGCGCGTTTCACCAGTTCTAAACCAATAATTACGAATAAGCATAATGCCCGTACGCCCAAACAAATCACGATAATAATTTTTCGGGTTGCGAAAAACTTCAACTTTTCCAAGCCCAGGAATTCGGGCCATTGTAAGCCCCTTCGCCAACTCTTCGGCGCGAATGTAATGCATCTCTTTTTTCGGATGAGCACCACATGTCACCATACCACGCGGCATCATTTCATACGTCACACCCGCAGCTTTCAATGCAATACTCATGCGAATAGCACACTGGTT
>CAXIDO010000175.1:0-5394 GCA_964022745.1 uncultured Methyloligella sp.
TCGATGTTACACTCGTAGCTGTACTGTTTGTTTTGTTTTTTTCTGTTTGTGTTGCGACGTTTCCTGATGAATGGATTGACCGCCAATTGAGCAAGTTTGATGGGTTTACTAAAACGGTTATTAAGAAAGTTACAAATAAAAAAGATAGTGTGGTTACATCTAAAATATTCTCACCGACCGCCTATTTTTTCTCTAATACCGGGCATACTGCCACTGGATTTAAAAATATGTTTCATCGCAACTTGATTGTTGTTGATGAGGATTTAGTGTCCAATCAAGATTCAGCTTCTGAAGATGTGACTATTTCTCTGCGGGGGCGGAATTTGCGCTATGCAGATTTAAGCCGTTCTGATTTGCAGGGGGCTGATTTTACAAATACTTTGCTTGGTAATGCGAAGCTTATTGGTGCGGTTTTGAAAAAAGCCAAATTTGGTTGCACAGAGTTACAAGAAGAAGATTTGGCGAATGCAACTGTTGAAGGTTTTCAAAAACGTGGTTGTGCGCAATTAGAGGAAGCTGATTTTTCTTCGGCTGATTTAAGATTTTCTGATTTTCGCTCAACTTATTCACGTGGGACTAAATTTAATAACGCCTTACTTGAAGGGGCTCGTTTTGATTGGGCTATACTTTCACAAAGCTCATTTGAATCTGCGAAAGGTGGACAGGCTTCTTTCGTGAATGCTGTGATGCCTGAGAGTAATTTCTTTGGTGCGCAGATGCAAGGTGCTGATTTTTCTGGTGCGATTGCCTTGGGGAGTAATTTTGGTAATGCTAATTTGCAAGGGACGATTTTTTCTCTTGCGCAGTTGCAAGGGGTTTCGTTTGAAACAGCCCAACTGAATGTGGCTGATTTAACTTTGGCAGATCTGTTTGGAACTAATTTTACAGACGCTGAAATTGGTGGGGCTGATTTTTCTTCATCTGAAGTTTGGGGGCCATTGCCACCAACGATTGATGCTACAGCTCCTGTTTATTTTGCGAATATGAATGTTGAGCCACCAAGTGAAGTGGCGATCAAAGCTTTGAAGAAGACTTTAAATAATAAAATTAGCAAAGAACTCAGGGATAAAATGAATGATCTTTTATCTAAGAAGAGTGTTGATGCATGGAAGCAAAGTAAGGATTTTAAAGCCTGGTCTGGTTTTAAAACTCAATTCGAACAAGCTGATCAGACAAGTTTTCAGAAGGCTTATACTGACTTTGTGATTAATGTTGCTTGTCAGAATGCTCGTGTGAGTATGGAGACAACAGCAGGGATTATTGTTCGGGTGGCAAAGCCGAACTTTTCCGGCGACATTGAAAGCTTTTTAAAGCAGATGCAGTCAGCTGAATGTGGTGTGTTTAATTTGATCAAGCCTTCTTTACAAGAAAAGCTATTGTTTGAAGTGCATCGCCGGCGCAGGGATGGTTTTTAAACTTATGCTTACAATCTGAGAGCTTTGTTTTTTCTCAGTTGTTATTTATAGAAGTTAGCTGAATGATAAAAAAGCCCGTCATCCAACTAAATTGGATGACGGGCTTTTTGCTATTCGTTTAGTATTTTTAAAATCCCATTATAGGGGAATGTGATAATCAAATATAATTCTGATCATAACCCACATATAAGCACCAACAATTGGATAGAAGGTGATGCCGAAGCCCAATGCTCTGGTGAATTTGTCTTTGTGATAGCCAATCCAGAAAATGAGGCGGCCTACAATAAAGAGTGAGGCAAGCAGAATTGTACTGATGGCTTCATCTGCTGGTGAATAGTAAACAATGGCGCTGTGCACAAAGAAGAACAAAAGAGTTTGTTCAATGGTGTTGGCAAGGAAGCGTTTGTTAATATCAGCTGGCGTATCTGTTCTTAGTTTTTGACCAATCACATTTCTTGGGTCTAATCTTTGGAAAGCAATTGATGTGATACCCATTAATAGTGGCAGCGTTACAAACACCATTACTTGCATTAAGAATGCGAGACGATCTGGATAAGTATCCCAGCTTTCAGGTGTGAAGTGGAGTGTATGTTTGCCAATGAGAAACCAGATGGCACAAAAGATGCCTGTGATGGCTGCTATCTGTAAGAATCTTTTCTGATCCTTATGTAGCGGGCGGCCTTGACGTGAAAAACGCTCCAGGCGGGCTTCCATTGACTGATTAATTGAGAATTCGGATTTCATTACGCTGTTACTTTTTTCTGTTTTCATTATTTTAGATTTCACTTAGCTGGCTTCTTTAAAAATTTTTCTCTTATGACTTAGAGAATATTATTTAAAAGCCGTTCAGGTATGTGATTTAAATCACATTGAATGAATCTAACTACTAAGTATGACCTGTGAGGGCCATTCAACTGATTCTTATGTTCAAAATGTGCCTTCAGATATTTTCAAGAGCTATTCTATCCATGAACCATGTGTTTTATGATGTCCTGCGTTCGATTTTGAGAAAGCCTGAATATAAAGGGGAGCTGTTTTTAAGTCCCCCTATAGACCGAAGTCACACATTTCATTTTTAGAGGCATACAATTTATCAGGTAGTTTAACAGTTTTGGTTGGTAAATTGCTATGTCTTCTAATTTCTAGCTTAACAAGAAGTCTCTAATCTTTGGGTAACGAATTAAAAAATATCTGTCAAAGAAAGTTGAACTGAATAGGTTAATTGTACCATGGAATGAGACAATTTAGCGACAGAATTATCAAAAAACGAGAACAATTTGAGAACATAATTGGAACGTAAGGTGTCAATTAGTACTCATTTGTAGAGTTGAGATGTTTTTTAGGCTGAGAAACAGTTAGAAATTTGTTTACCTTCACACTAAAAACTTTACCAACTTTTCTCACTATCGCGGATTTGGCCCTGAATTGTGCGGCAAGATTTGGAAATTTTCAGGTGAAAATGATTTTGCTTGTGGAGAATTGGTCGGCTTCTCGCAATTGAGTGGAAAATTGCTTTAATGTGCCGTTATGGCGATTTACTGATATTATTTTGAAAAATTGGCAAGCTTATCTTTTGCTGGCCTTAAGTTAAGTTTCATATGAAGGAGAGTTAGCAATGGCTGGTTCTATTAATAAAGTGATTTTGGTTGGCAATCTTGGGGCTGACCCTGAAGTGCGGCGCATGCAGGATAATCGCCCAGTGGTGAATTTAAGCATTGCGACGACTGAAAGCTGGAAAGATAAAAATTCTGGTGAACGACGTGAAAAAACTGAGTGGCATCGTGTTGTGATTTTCAATGAAGGTTTGTGCCGGGTTGCGGAGCAATATTTGAAAAAAGGTGCTAAAGTTTATATTGAAGGCAGCCTGCAAACTCGCAAATGGCAAGATAATAATGGCCAAGATAAATATACAACAGAGATTGTTCTGCAAGGATTTAATGGCAATTTGACGATGCTTGATGGTCGCTCAGGTGGTCAATCTAGCGGCCAGGGTAATTATCAGAATAACAATAATAACCAGAACAACAATTTTGGTGGTGAGCCAAGCTGGGGACAAGTTCCAGCTGATAATTCTCAACCAAGTGCCGCACCAAGTAATTTTGAAAAAGAATTGGATGACGAAATACCATTTTAGTGGCGCTTTAGGTTGCCCACCGGCAACCGCGCTTTTAAGCTCTGCTTAAAAAGGTATTATTTCTCTCACGGGCAATTCTGCCGCTGAAGCGGCAGGCCCTCCGAGGGGCGTCACTCGTGCCGGGCTATGCTGACGCATCGCCATGACCTGACGCCGAAGTCGCGCCCCTCCTTCTTCGTGTAGACATTTTTTATTTTTTCAGACTTATTACATGTGGTGTAATCCGTTGCTTTTAAGCGATGTTTCTAAAAATAGACTTGAATTAAACTTATTTACAGCGCTCAATAGGGGCGCTGTTTTTGTTTGTGGGATGTAAATTTTTTTAGGGGGTTTACTCCATGAAATGTTTGGTAACCGGTGGCTATGGATTTATTGGCCGGGGTGTTGTTCAAGCGCTTTTACGTGCAGGGCATGATGTGACCGGCGCGGGGCGTGATTTGCAATTGGCTGAGCGGTTGGTGCCTACAATTCCCTGGTTCTATTGTGATTTTAACAATGATCTCAATCCAGATATTTGGGCCGAGCGGTTGCGTGGCTTTGATGTTGTTGTAAATTGTGTTGGCATTTTGCAATCTGATTTACAAGATGATGCACAATTTGTTCATGGTGAAGGTGCGCGGGCTTTATTTCAAGGTGCTGAAACAGCTGGGATAAAACGTTTCATTCATATTTCTGCAACGACGCTTGGGCGTGAAGAAATTGGTGGTGGTAAATATAAAGGGTCTCACACTAAAGCTTCTCTTATGAAAGAAGGCGAGCATTTGAAAGAAGGTGAGTCTGATGAACAGCTGTTAGCTGAACCTCATTTTGATAAAGAGGCCAGTGTTGAAGGATTGCCCGAATATGCTTCAAGCAAACTAACGGGTGAACATTACCTTGAAGAAACGTCTTTAAACTGGACGATTATTCGTCCTGACCTGGTTTTAGGTGCGGGGTCCATTGGCGGTGCGGCGCTCATACAAGGGTTGGCCGGTTTACCTAAATTCTTGCCTTTGCCAGGCCCTGGCACACAAGCTTTTCAGCCGATTGCCCTTGATGATTTGGCGGATGGAATTGTCAAGATGATAGAGCCTTTTCGGAGGGCTAGTACTCGTGATGGTTCAGGCGAAGATGAGTTGAAAGAGTGTCCTTTTTCTCGGCAGATGGTTTATGCAGTGGGGCAGGATGTTGTTACTCTAAAAGAGCTTATTCAGTATTATAGAGCTTGGCTTGGGTTTTCTAAGGGCATTCCAATTATTATTCCGCGCTGGGTTATAAAACCTGTTATGTGGGTTGGTGATTTTGCCTCCATGCTTGGTAATAGGGGGCCGATCAGGACAGCGTCCCTAGAGCAAATGGATTTATTTACCCAGCATGATGGTTCAGCTTTTATGAAACTTTTGGGCCGCCCAACATTGGCTGTTCCTGAAATTTTGGCACTTCATCAATCGTCAGCTGTTGAGAGGCAATTTGCTCGTTGTTATTTTCTGCTTCCCTTTTTACGTTGGGTGTTGGGCCTTAGTTGGATTTTTGAAGGGGTTGAAGCGCTACAGGGAATTAAAGATTTTGCGCCTCTGTTTTTATTAGAAGCTAGTTCTGACCTTTATCAAATTGCAGGTTTTGCTTTGTTGACCATTATGTGCGGTGTTATGTTTCTTTCTAAACCCTGGATTCGTGTTGGCGGGGTGATTAAGAGCCTCATGTTAATTTGGGCTAGTGTTATGAGTTTTAGTTATGTTGCTAGCGTTCAGGAGTTTTTAGGCTGGGGTTTCTCCTTGTTGTTACCGCTTCTACTCATTTGGATTCTTATGGGATTACACGAAAAACGATGAGTTATTTTATTTTAAAATATCTGCATATTATAGG
>CAXIDO010000176.1:0-5385 GCA_964022745.1 uncultured Methyloligella sp.
GGTGCTTAGTTGAACTTTGATGTTCTGAGCAACCGAGAGACCTGGGTATTGATTGATGAATTTATCAAGGGGCAGACTGCCATGTCCATTGACGAAAACGGGTTCATTGTGCTCAAGGACTTTTACATCGATAAAATTACCCTCAAAATCCATTTGAACTAGCAAATTTATTGGGGCTCCGGAAAAGCCTGGAATTTTTATGAGGTCTATGGTTTGAAAAACGTAACCGGTTTGTTTATCTGCCGAATTTAATAAAGCATATACTGGCAAGTTAAGGTCTTTTTCACCGAGTGAAAAGGGAGGGATGATTAGCTTTTTTAATTGATCTTCTGAAAATTTTGCAAAACTCGGGTTTATATAAAACAGTGAGATGATCAATAGTGAAATTAAACTAAAAAGAAAATTTGATTTCCTTTTCTTTTGCATATTTCTCCCCATTTGAAACTTTTTGTTTCGTTTGTTTTTTTACTAAACTTAACATGGGGATGAAGAGATGGGCTTTTTATAATTGTAAGAATTTTGTGAGAAGCTGGTTGTTTGTTGGCATAAAGGTGAAAGTTTTTATCAGATTTGTAAATTAATTTAACAACCCGATCCCTATAGGGGATCGGGCTTTAATTAAATGGTGGCTGGTTCATCTTTGCTTAATGCTCCAGGTTTGCTCAAGCTAACGGCTGTCAGAACGGCAGCAGCGTTTGCCCAGTAGTACCAAGCGTCAAGGCCTGAGAAATTAAAGATAAACGGCACAAAAACAAAAGTTACACCTACAAGGAAATCTACAAGGACATGAGCCCAATATGGAATTAACCGAATGAGCCCCAGTTTGTGATCTGTAAATAGGGTTAGAATGAAAGCTGCGATGCCGGTTACGACGCTTACCCAAATTGCTAAATTGTTTGTGCTTCCAAGGCCTAATACAAAAGGCATTGCCATTAAACTTATTGCTACTGGATAGTCGAGATAGGCATGAATTGTTTTTGTAATGAAACGGATAGACATGTGATCTTTTCCTTTCTTTTTAAGATTTGTATTGCCCCTTTGCTGCGACTTTTACGAAATGAATCGCTTTTATGTTGAAACAGCAAAGGGGATGTGACACGGAGCTTGGCTTAAATTAAGAGGGGATGTTTAAGCCTTGATAGTCAACTTACTTGTTCTTTAGGTCGGGCCAATTTGCTTCAGCTTTTCTCACTGCACCATCAACGTCTTTGTTAAACGCGCTTGCGATTTTTTTATCGAGGTTGAGGTAAAGCTTGCCTTTGTGGATTTTGAAGAAACGCGGATCACCATCGAATTTTGCATTGACGGAAACGCCGTAAGCACAAAAGCCGCCGTATGCAGGTGCGTATTTTGCCGGGTTTGATTTAAAGGTTTGTAAGTTCTCTTTTGAAGAAAAACGGTAGGTCGCTTTTTTAAAAACGGTTGCATATCCAGCTTCACCTTGAACAGGTTTGTTTTGTTTAAAGTAAGCAACTGGGTCATAACCATGTATAGCAAGACCTGGAGCTGGTTTGCCATCAACTAAAACACCGCCTGGTGCTACGTTGACTTCTTTGCCAGCAAGTGCTGGGTTTGAAATTGCTGAAACTAGCCCAGCGATAGCGACGAAAGATAGTAGTAGTTTTCTCAACATGTGAAACTCCTTTTGATTGAGATTTGCTCAATTGATAATCAAGAGAGATGAGACAACACATATCGTTTTGGGATGAATGGGCAATAGCAGGGGCTATCTTAGGGTTTTTGGGATAAGTTACTGGGACGATCTGCAAGAAAGTTAGTTTTTTTGCCCGTGGCTAGATTTCTTTTTGGCGAAATTCTGAGGGGGGTGTTCCGAATTTTTGAGCAAAGGCTCTTGTAAATGCCGAGGCAGATTGGTAGCCAACCTGGTTGGCTATATCTTGGATATTAGCATTGGGCTGTGAGAGAAGTGGTAAGGCTTGTTGGAGTCGCCAGTTGGTTAAATATCCCATTGGCCCATCTCCAAGCAAGTTTGAGAAACGTTCTGCAAAGCGACTACGAGACATACCGACTTCTGACGCTAGGGTTTCTACTGTCCAGGCATGATTGGTTTGTTGGTGAATGAGCTCTAGGGAATGAGAGATGTTTTTATCTGTCATAGCTTCGAGGATGCGCGATAGCTCAGGGTTTTTGTTGATACTGGCGCGCACGGCTTCGATAAAAAAAACTTCAGATAGGCGAGAGATGGCGGCCGATGCGCCGAGGCTATGAGCAAAGACACGGCGCACAACGAGGCGCAAGGTTTCATCAAGGATGGGGTTTTCAGCGCGGTCTGCTGGGGTCATGGTGATAAATTCTGGTAAGGAGCGCAATAAAGGATGATCTGCTCCTTTGGTGAAACCGAAATGTCCGCAGACCATTTGTGTGGCCGCGCTTGGGTTTCGTTCTCCTAAAACAAACGTGCCGTTTCCGTCATAGCCGGATTTCTCGATGATTGTTTCTAAGGGCGCTGGGATACGACCTTTTTGATCTGAGAGGACATGCTGTTGTCCGCGAGGAATGAGAATTAGGTCACCGGGGCCAATTTCTGTGGTCGTGCCTGATGCCAGCTCGATATGGCATCTGCCTTGAACAACAAGGTGAAAACGAGCGGCCTCTTCGTATTTGGGTACAGTGATGGCCCAGGGCGGTGAATAATCCGTTCGGAAATATAGAGTGGCACGTAACCGAATGGTTTCGAAAATGTCACTTAAAATATCGGTCATACATATCGTCCCTTTAAATAGGACGATATGTATACTCCGTTTTAGTTGGTCTTTACAAATTATTGTGCATTTTCTGCGAGCAAATTTTTGTGATGTCCGGGGTTAAGCTTTACTAAAAAGCTGTAAAAAGGTGAGTTTATATATAGCTGTTAACGGAAACGTCCCAATTTTTGTAACACTTCAATTTTATAGCCGTCAGGGTCTTCAATGAAGAAGAATTTGGCAAGAGCTTTTCCCTCATGATTAAAATTGACAATATCTTTTGGAGATAATCCAAGAGAAGATAGTCTTTGATGTTCACTCTCTAAATCATCAACAACAAACGCTAAGTGACCATATGCGGTGCCATGCTCATAAGGAGTTGTTTGGGATTTGTTAATTGTGAGCTCTAATTCAAAGCTTTGTTCTTCATTGCTCATATAGACAAGGGTGAAGTCATCAAAATCTAATCTTTCTGCAATGGTTAAATTAAATGCAGATTGATAGAAATTAACGGAAGTTTCTTCGCTCAGGACTCTGATCATTGTGTGGATCATTTTTGCTGGCATTGGCTTACCTTTCTAGCGGTCTACTTAATTGGAATTGAAAGCATATTGGTTTTTTGTTTTTTTGCTACGGATATCTTTCTGATGTGGACTATTAGATGGTGGTGCAAAATGGGATTGGTATTGAAATTTATAATGGATGTTTCATTTTGGGAGGATCATTGAGAGACAAAAAGCCAGAATTTGGAAAATGTTTAATTGAAAGTCAGAAGGCTAACGTCTTAAGTTGTTGAATTTTATTGTTAAAATTAATTCTTTTGATTTTTTCTTCTATTGGCATTTGGCTTGCTATATAGTTTAACAAAATCTGAATACTTCTTAGAGTTCTTTAAATATTGCCTCTGAACACGACAATATTTGACTAAGAAACGTCTGAACAACTTATCTGAGTTTTTGTATATCTGAACACATATATAACTGAACATATGTATGTCTGAATAATGAACCGCTGCTTTCACCCCTGATGAAAGTGGCGGTTTTTGTTTTAGAAGATTATTTTATGGAAGTTCTAGATGACAACTGTCCATAGATGATGTGCCAGGACAAGGTGGCATTGTGTGTTTCTTCTAACTTTTCCATAGCTAGTTTTAATTGCGGCGACGAGAGTGGGGTATAGCCTGGTTTTGGGCTGTGAGCGCCTGTCAATTTGAGGCCTTTTAAAAAGTCTTTTGCACTGCCGTAAGGCACAGAAATTGTTTCGTTTTCTATTATCCCAGGTAGTTTAGGTGGGATTCTCAAGCCATTATCAAATTGAAGGGTCTTTAAAGTTTCTCTCCATTCTTTGAAACAGTCGGGGCCGATGGTGGAATAATGAAACGTTCCTGTTTTGGTGAGGGCTGATTGAATTGATTTGAGCGAATTCAAAATATCATTGAACCAATGAATGGCCATACTTGATATGATTAGATCATATTTTTCTTGATCGTTAGGGCCCATACCCTTTTCAGGGTTTAGTATTTTAAAAGTGAACTGAGCCTTTTGCTTTGGAAACTGTTTGCAGAGTTTTTGCTCAGCTGTACCTAACATGGCTTTAGAGATGTCTGTGAATGTGTAATTTGCGTCAGGGTATTTTTTAACAATTTCAGTTGAAAGCAAGCCGGTACCGCAGCCAATTTCCAAAATGTTTTTGGGGGCACTTTTGTTAATTTGGTTGTTAAGGGTTAGTGCGACCTGGTTTTGAATTTCAGCGTAATTATCATAGGTTTTAGCTGATTTTCCAAAACGGCGCTTGATACCGATTTCGTCGTTCAAAAGGTATGTCTTTCTTGGCTTTTAATTCTTGCTCTCAGTTATCTATTCTAGTTCGTATTGTTTTAAGCTGTAGGCATATACCAACTCTCAGCACTTTAAGTAAAGGGGGGAGAGCTTGGAAAAAGCGTTTTTTCTTTCATTTCAGATTTATAGGTCAGATTAACAGGCTAGCTTTGAGTTTACTTTACTCTTTCCCTTGTTTGGGGTTTAATGGTTTATTAACCATGTTTTGGGTGTGCTTTCATATGCATAAAGGGGTTGTATGGGTATGTTTTTGCGTTTGTCGTCTCGAGTTTTACTTAGTTTTAAGTGTTTGTTTCTTTGTTCCATTCTTATTGTTACTCATCCTTTTTTGATGTCTAGCTCTTTAAAGGCTGCCAGTCTTAGCTTTTCTTATGATGAAGTGAATGAACTTGTAGGTGATGCATTACAAGGACTAGAGATCCGTTTGAATAATTTAGGACGGTTTAATGGTCGTAACCATCATCGCAAGAATAGTTCTTATGTTCGTTTTAAGGGGAAGTCTATTTCATCGTTTAGTGTTGAGCCTTACAATGTTTATAAATTGTTTGGTCGGACGCATAGCTATTATGTCACTGATATCAAATCCTCGGTTATTGATGTAACTGCTCAAGATAGAAGTTTTTATCTCTCGTTAGATTTTGAGCTTGATGGTGCTGAACTTGAAGGGCGCTGTGTAACCAAGGTTGCTCGTAAGAAATATAAAGAATGCAACAGCTTTTTGCCAAATGTGAATTTTACACAAGCAAAAGTTTTAGCTAGGTTGCGCCCTATAGCTCATAAGGGGAGTATGTCATTTTACATTAGCAGTGCCAAAATTGTTGGTGACATAAATATAGAATATT
>CAXIDO010000177.1:0-5378 GCA_964022745.1 uncultured Methyloligella sp.
CAACTAGATCACTCACAATTGATAAACCAAGACCTGAACCTGGTTTTGTTTCATCTAGTCGCTTTCCACGTTCTTTGACCTGGCTTAGTTCTTTATCACTTAAACCTGGCCCATCATCTTGAATGGTGATGTGAAGCAATGTTTCGCCCATTTTATTTGATTCGATTTTGATTTTGCTAGAAACTTTGCTGTTGGCCCATTTAAATGCATTATCAAGCAGATTTCCTATGATTTCTTCAAAATCTTGCTTTTCACCTGCGAAGCGTGCTTTTTCAGGGCATTCAAGGTCGAAGGATATATTCTTATCCTGATAAATGCGCAAAAGAGCTCTTTCCAATGACTGCATGATGGGAGAGATTTCTGTAAGACTTCCTACACCCCCTACTCTCGCTGCCATTCTAGCCCTATCTAAATGGTGGCTGATTTGATTTTGCATTATTTCCGTTTGTTCAGCGACTTTATCTGCTAATGGATCTGTTTTCCCTCTGACTTCGTTAGTCATTACGCTTAAAGGGGTTTTTAATGCGTGAGCTAAATTCCCAACATGAGTTCTTGCACGCTCAATAATATTCATATTGCTTTTGATTAGATTATTGATCTCAAATTGAAGCGGGGCGATTTCAGCTGGGAAATTACCTTCCAATCTATCTGTTTTTCCGGCCCGAATAGCGGTTAAACCATTTTCGACTACTTTTAGGGGACGCAAACCAAGACGCACTTGCAGAAAAGTTGAAGCGATTAATCCGGCGCCTAAGATCAAAAAAGTGATCGTTAGCATTGAAGCAAAATCTATGATGTCGTCTTCAATTTCACTACTATCACCAGTTACGATATAATCAAACGCTTGAGGTTTTTCATCTGTGCCTAAAGTGATTGATCTCGTTATGACACGTAATTTCCTATCGCTTTCATATTTTACGTAGAACTTAACGGTCCCATCTTCAGCTGTATTCAGGTTTTCTTTTTTTGTGAGGTCTAGTTTTTCTTCACCAAGGGAAGTTGATGAATATACAGGCAGGGTATCATTCTTTACCGGACGGATTAGCCAATACCACCCAGAATTGGGCAAGGTGAATGCAAAGCCTCCAAACTGTTTTGGTTTCGTGGGGGCTTCATAATTTTCTTGCAAACTGCTTTCAATCAACAGGGATAAGTTCGCTTTTAAACGTTCATCAAAGTTGGCTTCGATTGATCCTCGATATACGGAAATCAACTGATAAGCCGCCAATGGAAGAATGATCAGGGCCAAAGCAGTTGAGGTGATGAATAGTCTAAATGCAAGTGAATTAAACTTCATTTTCATTCGTGGATAAACAATATCCAAGGCCTCTGACTGTTTTGATTAAATCGGATGGAATTTTTTTGCGTAATCTTCCTACAAACACTTCAATCGTGTTTGAATCTCTATCGAAATCCTGATCGTAAAGGTGCTCGACTAATTCAGTGCGGGAAATAACCTTATCTTTGTGATGTACCAGATAGGCTAAAAGACGAAATTCGTGGGAGGTGAGTTTTATAAGGGTGCCATCAACTGTAACTTTAGCGGCTTTTGTGTCTAACCGGAGATTGCCAACTTCAATTTCATTTGTTGCATGGCCAGTTGAGCGCCTAAGAAGAGCTCTTACTCTTGCTAGAACTTCTTCCATATGAAACGGTTTTGATACATAATCATCTGCCCCTGCATCCATACCAGCAACTTTATCGCTCCACCGGTCACGAGCCGTTAGTATCAATACGGGCATCTTCAAATTAGCCCGGCGCCAATTTTCCAGAACTGAAATACCGTCCATAGTTGGCAAGCCAATGTCTAAAATAACAGCATCATAAGGTTCTGTTTCTCCTAAGAAGTGACCATCTTCTCCATCATGCGCTGTATCAACAACGTAGCCAGCTTCTTCCAAAGCTGTTGTTATTTGCCGATTTAGGTCTTTATCATCTTCGACTACGAGTAAGCGCACACTTTCCCCCAATTCACTAAATATCTAAACAGATTTGAAAAATTACAATAATAATATAAACCTGTTTAGCATATTGACAAATCAGGGCAAAAGAAAAGTTAGGAGCTAAACTCAATAATGAAATAGACGGCGCTGCCGATCAATTTGAGATCACTTCTTTTCTCGCCTATCATAGGCCGACATAGTGTGATCAAAATATTGACCTGGTTGATAGTTTGTATCGTTTTTTGGGGTTTCTTTTTTATGTTTAAAAATATGCGGTGCGATGATTGAGAGTATCATTGAGAGTAACCATAATTTTAATGTCATTTTGCCTGACCTCCTCTTACTTTTTTTCTAAATTCAGTTAGACTTTCATTTCCATTGAACGACGTGTAAGTTTTGTGGTTGCGCGCGAGCGACCATAAAGAGCCATTGTTGTTCCCGTTACACCGCCGATGATTTGGATAAGTTTTGCAACCGTGTCTCCAAATTGTTGAATTAATTCGGCTGAAATATCTAGACCAATGAATGGACCAATAACCGGAAGGATTGTTGAAAGTGCTGTGACGATAGTTCCCCATACTGTGAGGGATTCACCCCACCACTTTTTGTTGTAAGTCTGGGTTGTTTCCATTTTTACTCTGACCTTTCGTTTGGGAAGATTAAAATTTTCGGGAGGGTAAGATTGATTAGATAAATAACTATTGGCGATTTGTTCAGTTTGGCTCAACCTATTCAACCAGCCTTTACCAAAGATATTAAACTGCTTGAGTTGCTTATAATGAGTGCGGCGAACTGAAATAAAATTGTTCAGTGTATTTAGGAGAGCTTCTTTGTTTGCAAAGCTGATTGTTTCTGGACCTACCTCACCATCCACTTCAGCACCGATGGATGACTGCAATAGCTTTACCGCTTTAATTGGGCCATGATTTACTGAGGCATCAAATAATGCAATCGCTATTGGTAGGGAAAAATATTGGCATCCAGCCTTCTTCCAATAGTAGGTTTCATAAATTAGACTTATCTGATTGTGGGTTAACTTCCTAAGCGCTTCTATTTCATTACCGTTAAAGTGAGGGAGCACGCCGTCTCTCTTAGCTCTTTGATATGTATTTAAAGTGATGCCCTTGTAGGTTGGTCCACCTTTATCATCTTTGTGGTTTGACCATCCTCCCTCAACTTTTAAGACATGAGAAAGTGCGATTTGAAATCTGGTTTTAAGGTTGGTCTCATTCTCTTTTTTTTGCACATCCTGCAACGTTGTTGTTTCAATTAGTGGCCAGCGTAAATCTATCAGTTGATCTTTACTGAAGGTTGCAATGGAGACTTTATTACTTTGGTTACCTGATAGTAATTGGATTTGATCTTTTGTTGATGAAATGACAAATCCGACATGGCCAAACACCTCATTGTTTCCTCGTTTTAAAATGGCTACAGAGCCTAATTTTTCTTCTCTTTCTTTTTGCCCCCAACTTAAATACGACCTTGCCATTAGACTTTTCGTGCTTTTTATACCTGAGCGCTCCAGCATTGCGCCTATAAAAGCTGCACACCATGGTGTTTCATCTTTCTCAACGCCTGGGTGATTAACTTGATTAAAATATTCTAAAATTCTAGGATTTTCAGACCCTTTTCCCCGCTCACTGACTTCGAGTTCTTCAAGCGCGTATTGAAGCCAAAGGGGAATATCTGGTTGTTCGTTTACGTCCATATTTATCTCTTTAATCTTTGGGTTTGTTTATTGGCGCGTTATAGACAACCCATAAACGATGTAGACCAATTATTAAGCCCACTAAGAGTGAGAGGGTTGTCAGCACGCCATTTAATTCATTTAGCCATGCCCCCCAGGCAGGTGCTGAAATTAAACTGCTTGCAATTAAGCTATCTTGAATTGTTCCTGTTGGTTGGTGCGGTTGGTTACCAAATAGCATTCTTGCTTCCTTATATTGTTGTAACCCTTGTTTTAAAATTTAGGACTTAACCTCTAGGTGATTTTAAGATTATTCATTTATTATTGTTGCTTCACCTGCTGTACCTCGACCATAAATTTCGGAAAGTTGATATACACGGATGGTGTAGCCTGCTTGTATGGTTCCCCAATCAGAAATTTGATCCGCTTCAGAATATGTGACCTGTGGACTTGTTGCTTGTAGAGTTCTGACAACAGTCTCTCCACTCATGATATCGACAACATAACTTTCCATTTCTTCTCCCAATGGGATTTCATTTAGCTCCCAACTATCGCCGCCAATACGACTTCTACGTATCCAGTTGATAAGCACATCACCGTTGTTGTTTTGTCCTTTGATATGGACGGGACTAAATGGCTTCATGCCTCTTTTGGTGAAGGAAATAGTTTCTGTTTGAAATGATGGATGACCAAGTGTGTATTGAGCCGGACCATAACGCCAGTTCAACTCTAAGCCGACTTCTTCCAGTGTTAAGTTGGCTTGTGCTAAAGCTTCATCAATAAGGATAAAGTCAGCCCCTGTGCTTGCCGGTTGATCAAGCGCATCTTCTGTTCCGCCTTGTGCTCTTAAGAACCCTGACAACTCATAAGTGTTTTCACCAATAAGGTTGGCATTTAGAAATTGGATGATTTCCCATAAACCATTATCATGTTCTATAGCTGCTAAATTACTGCCTGAAAAAAGCGCCTCTTTTTCAATAGATGACAACTCACCATATGCCATCTGGACTTGCAGGACATTGCCATAATCCCAGCGCCCAACCGGACCGCTATTTAGTGATGTTTGACAGGTGCCCATTCTTGCAGGTGCATTTAACAGTGTGTTTAATTGATACCCATCATCACTCGGAGAATTATAAATTGCCACACTGCCTGGCCAAGGCTTTTGCTGCGCTGCTACATAGGGTTGGTGCGCAACATGCTCTTCCCTTAGGAGAGGAAAGTCATAAAACTTAACGTTGGAGGGACCATAAAGTGTTGGTAAAGTGTTTGTTGGTAGCGTTGCTGAATTTATAGCTTCATCATAGATATTGAAATCAATCGACTTGGCTTGTATCGCCCTTGAGTTTTGATCGTTAATTTCTGTAATACGTAAATGTTTATTATCACCGCCAACATTTAAAGAGATGCTATCTGTTGGCTCTAATGCCAGTTGGCTAGGTGGCAGGATAAAACTGCCCTCTTCTCTGCTGGACCAACTTTCATGTACCCATCTATTGGCAAGAGACTGGACTAAGTCAGAATCCATAACGATGGGAAGGTCTGCAGTGGCCACTCGATTTGTTTTACCAACCGTTCGCTGGCCTTCGAGAGTTCGGTTTCTATAATCTTGCTTTCCATCGATGAATGTAATTTTGGCCGAACGGGGTAATTCAGATTCTTGGGCTCTTGTTAACTCAAAGAGAGGTGTTTCACCTTTAACTTCCACCAGCTGATCTGGTGATAGCTCTACATTGGTTTCGCTTTTA
>CAXIDO010000178.1:0-5375 GCA_964022745.1 uncultured Methyloligella sp.
TTGATGAATATCCTCATCGCCCGCGCATTGAACGGCATTTCACGGCCCGTCTCGACAGCACCATGTTGGCCTCTTTAGAGGATGTTCTTGATGCGCAAACAAATGGTTCAGCTCAAATTGTAGATGCCCGTCCAGTAGGACGTTTCAAAGGCATTGATGATGAACCTCGCAAGGGCGTGCGCCGCGGTCATATTCCGACATCGATTAATATCCCTCGAACCGAGTTCTTACATGAGAACGGTAGCTTTAAGACGAATGAAGAGATTAAAGAGGTCTTCAATGAAGCAGGCGTTGACCTGGATAAACCTATTATAACCACATGTGGATCCGGTATTACGGCTGCTATCCCCTTACTTGCACTGGCTCAGATTGGTCATGAAGACAATAAACTCTATGATGGTTCCTGGTCTGAGTGGGGAGCAAATTCACAACTTCCTATTGAAGTTGGGTAGGTTTATAAAACCTGAAACCTTTGTCATAAAAAAGCCCCTGAAACTTATTCGTTTCAAGGGCTTTTTATTTTAAACATCTGGGCAGTTTAGCGCTCTACTATAAGTGTGTTCCCATCAAGTGCTACAACTTTGATAATTGTACCAACTTCGGCGTCTTCACCTTTGACAATCCATTCACTATCACCAACCTTCACTTTGCCTTTGCCATTTTCGATGGCCTTTGTCACTTTGAAAGAATGACCTATAAGTTGGGCCCCTCTTTTGTGCAGCAAGGGTTGATCTGAAGCGGCTTCATTTGAAGAGTAGAGTTTACGGCCTATGAGTACGCTAATAAGTGATACAATTGCGAATACTATTAGCTGCAACTCAAGTCCTATCGGCGCCAAGAATGATAAAATCCCAGTTACAATCGCCGCAACGCCAAACCAGAGCATAAATGTACCTGGTAAAAGGACTTCAAGACCTAGCAGGATACACCCAAGAATTAACCAACTCCACGGTCCTATGTTCATTATATATGGAATTATATTTCCCATTTCTCGCTCCTTAAAAAAGATAATTCAATTTTATAGGTTTATAAGTTTCGAGATTAAAATTTTAAGTTTTTGGAACACTGCCTGAACTATTTTTACTTTTATTTTCACTAAAGGCTTCTTTGGCTAGTTCAGCAATACCTGCAACAGAGCCAATTACAGAAGACGCTTCTAACGGCATCATCAGAACTTTTTGATTTGGAGAAGTAGCAATATCTTTCAATGCTTCTACGTATTTGGTAGCAACAAAGTAATTGATTGCTTGTACGTCACCTTTACCGATAGCTTCCGATACCATTTGAGTGGCTTTTGCCTCAGCTTCGGCTTGACGCTCTCTTGCTTCGGCATCTCTAAAGGCCGCTTCTTTTCTCCCCTCAGCTTCAAGAACAGCGGCTTGTTTTTCACCTTCAGCTCTTAGAATTTCTGATTGACGCTCACCTTCAGATTCAAGGATGGCTGCACGTTTTAAGCGTTCAGCTTTCATCTGGCGCGCCATTGAGTCGACGAGATCAGTTGGCGGGGCAATGTCTTTAATTTCAATTCGAGTAACTTTTACACCCCATGGGTTTGTTGCCTCATCAACAATGTGTAACAGACGCGCGTTAATTTCATCGCGATTAGAAAGGAGTTGGTCCAAATCCATTGAGCCCATAACCGTTCTGATATTTGTCATTGTGAGGTTTAGAATTGCGTTCTCTAAGTAGTTAACTTCATATGAAGATTGAGCGGCATCTAAAACCTGGAAGAAGTTCACACCATCGACTTTCACCATGGCATTATCTTTGGTGATGACTTCCTGACTTGGAACATCCAAGACCCGTTCCATCATGTTTACTTTATGACCGATTTGATCGATGAAGGGGGTTATTAATGACAGACCTGGAGTTAAAGATTTAGTGTAACGCCCAAATCTTTCAATTGTGTAGTTGTGACCTTGCGGTACAATAACAACACCAGAATAAATGACGGCCAGTACTAAAAGCACCATCACAATTAAAAAAATATCTACGCCCATTTGATCTTTCCCTCCATGATATGGCAAGCAGTAAAACAACGGCCTGATTGACCAACCTGCCTTAGCTAATTTTCCAGTCTGTTATGTTCAATATATGACATTGAATAGAAAAAAGGCCTATTTGTCATATAGGTACACTTAGACAAATTAAAAGAGTGTAACCTCTTTTAGTGAAATATATGACTTTCGCGAAAGATATAAACTAGATGTTCTTATGGTTATTTTAGTATTAACAGTCTACCCAGCCGCGCAATTCATTTTTAATAACTCCGGACAACACTCGAATACTGTCTTGACTATCATTTAGACAAGGAATGAGGGTGAAGTTTTCACCACCATTTTCTTTGAATATTTCACCTGCTTCCAAGGCAATCTCTTCAAGAGTTTCCACGCAATCAGAAGAAAAACCAGGGCATACAACAGCCAAGTTTTTTACACCGTCTTTTGCAAGTTGTTCGATCGTTTTATCTGTATAGGGTTGGAGCCACTCTTCTTTACCAAACCTTGATTGGAAGGTTAGCTTCAATTTATCTTCTGACCAGCCTAGTCGCTCTCTGAGCAATCTCGTTGTTTTTGCACATTGGCAATGGTACGGATCGCCAGCATCAAAGTAACGTTGTGGTAAACCGTGGAATGAGGCAATCACCAAATCTGGCGTCCACTCTTTTTCAGCGATGTGGTCCTGAATAGAATCTGCCAAAGCTTCGATATAGTCTGGATCTTCAAAATAAGGAGGGACAACGCGGACAGTTGGCTGCCAACGCATTTCTTTCAGCGCATCGAAAGCTTTATCACAAGCTGTTGCTGTTGTTGCTGCCGCATATTGAGGATAAAGAGGGAATATTAAAATGCGATCGCAGCCTTGAGCTTGTAAATTTTCGATGCCGGCTTTGGTCGATGGGTTTCCGTATCTCATCCCCCATTCGATTACAACATCATCATACTCACTAAAGTCTTTGGCAATTTTTTCAGCCTGGCTTCGTGTTATGGTTTTTAAAGGACTTTCATCTTTTTCTTTATTCCAGATGGATTTGTAAGCCTCACCAGACGCTGTTGGACGTTTGGTTAGAATGATGAAATTTAAAATAAACCACCAGAGCAGTCTTGGAGCTTCGATCACGCGGCTGTCAGACAAGAACTCTTTCAAATAACGACGCATTGAAAAATAATCCGTTGCGTCTGGTGTTCCTAGATTAACGATAAGAACCCCAATCTTGCGACGCTTAATTTCTGGATGCCCGCTTGGTGCGAACTTCATTGGGTCTTGCTGTTTCGTAAAGGATCGACGGTGCCGCACAAAGCGCCTCCATTAGCTTGCGAGCTTACGGTGTTAACGTGTTTAACTGCCGTTTTAATCGCACTTGTTTGTAGTGTTTGACTGATTTGCATAAAACTAGCTAATGATGCCATAAAACCCAAGAACTATCTTGGGCTTTGCTAGTGTTATTTGCATCTTTTCAGTGATTTATCTGCTATTTTAGTGCTATTAGAGCGGTCTTTGCAGATTAATTAACCTGCAAAGTAAATTCCATAGGCAATGACCAATGCAGGGAGCGCACTATAAAGCGTTGCAAGGATTGCAGCTTTTGGTGCCAATGCGATGGCTGGGAAGAGAGCATCACCATCATTGGCAATAGCATTACCATATAGAGCGGCGATTGGCACAACGCCATTGAGGTACATGGTTACAACAACAATTTGCGGTCCACACCCAGGAATGAAACCAATTAGAATTGCAACAAGTGGTACAAATGGCGCCCATGTTTGGAACCAGGTTTCGATACCACTGCCTGTGAAATGAACACCCAATTCGTAGGCAAGAAAACCAAAGACCACCCAGGATGTTACAAAGTTTGTATCTTTCATCACGCGTTTCAGCATTGATGATTGACCATTTATATCGGTCACTTCTTGACCAACATGACCTTGATCTGGGTTTGAGAATGCCCACAATGTTAAACAAAGTAAGGCACCTGTTGCTCCGATCCATAATGTTGGTTCATGAGCCGCGAGGCTTGCGCCGAATAAAGCATCAACATCTACCAAGAAAGCAAGGGCCAGACCAATTGCGATTGAAGGGATCAAGATAGCGAGCCAAATATTATTTAAGAAATCAAGTGAGAAAGGTTTTTTCTCCGCTTTGGCTTCAAGCTTTTGTTTCTTAGCTTTATGCTCATACTCTTCTTTTGAGGGGCGCATAAAGTCTTGCCCGTGAATATAATCGATGATCCAACCGGCAAATGTTCCGCAAACGAAACCCGTAGCTAGAACTGCTGTGCCTGTTAATGGCTCGCGCGCTAGTAAAAGAAAGGCGGCATCACCCATCGTCGAAATTAAAACGGCCACAACAGAGCCAAATGAGATACTGCCTTTTGTATATTGAGTAACAACGATGATAGCACCGCCACAACCAGGCAACGCACCTAAAAAGGAAGCGATAGGTGCTTGCCATTGTTTGGCTCCGGCCATCTTTTGTCCTAAATCGACACCAAGGCCTCTTTCAAGCATATAAAACACAGCCAGTGTTGCAGCCACAAAAACAGTAACAGCAAGATAGGCGTCTGACATTGCACCTAAGATGAGGGGGCGCAGTTCCGATGAGAACATCATCAGACTTAACAGGGTGATCAATAACAAACGATTTGGATGAGCGAAATGTTTTAAGCCTGTCCACTCAAGAGCCAATCTACTTGTTCTTAATACGAGTTCAGTCATTGATATTGCCCTGTTAAATCTCGTTTAGGTCCCCAAATAACTGCTTTGAGGACTGTTCACGCTCATCTTTCCAACAAAATGGGTTTGATGAGATGTCTCTACATTAGGATATAATGCAATTAGGAATGATTTGCAACTAGGGTTTTGAAAAAACTTGTTCCTAAGTAGGTTGACGACAGTATTAATCAAAGAATGAATTATATTGCCACACCTAAACTGAGAACCAGCCCGGGAAATAGCCAACACAGAGTTAGAATGAGTATTTGCACGATTATGAGAGGTATTTTTGTTTGATAAATTTGTGGCTTCAACATCTCGATTGATGATTGATTGTTTATGTTTTTATCTATTCCACTCAGGGATATCGAATAAAATCCAAGGATTTGAAGAGTTATGATTATTAATATACCAATCCAAAGTGTGTTGAGTTCCGGGACACCTGTTTTTATTAATAATAATAAATGAGGCATCAAAACTGGCACTACAAGAAGCAAAGCAATGACTGGTGTGAATATTCGACCAATGAGGACTAAGATCATAAAGCTTACAAGAATTACGAGATTATTATTACCGGCAAAATTTTCATAAAATAGTTTTAATAGCTGATCTCCGCCGAGCCCTTTAAAAACCAAAACATATAGGCTTGCTGCAATGAGAAGT